>NZ_CAWUDP010000052.1:0-74358 GCF_963920835.1 Scytonema sp. PCC 10023 | reverse complement strand
TGAGCAGTTCCACAAGCTTTGGGGCATACTCTTTGGCTTGCATCTGCCCGAGTGCTACTGCTGCGGTATAACGGACACCTGAGTCAGAATCTTTGAGCAGTTCCACAAGCTTTGGGGCATACTCTTTGGCTTGCATCTGCCCGAGTGCTTTTACTGCGGCATCACGGACACTTGAGTCAGAATCTTTGAGCCATTCGGCAATCTTTGGGGCATACTCTTTGGCTTGCATCCGCCCGAGTGCTTCTGCTGCGGCATCACGGACACTTGAGTCAGAATCTTTGAGCAGTTCGACCACCTTTGGGGCATACTCTTTGGCTTGCATCAGCCCGAGTGCTTTTGCTGCGGCATCACGGACACTTGAGTCAGAATCTTTGAGCAGTTCCACAAGCTTTGGAGCATACTCCTTGGCTTGCATCTGCCCGAGTGCTTCTGCTGCGGCATTACGGACATATGATTCAGAAACTTTGAGCAGTTCGACCACCTTTGGGGCATACTCCTTGGTTTGCATCTGCCCGAGTGCTACTGCTGCGACATAACGGACAGTTGTGTCAGAATCTTTAAGTAGTTCGATCACCTTTGGGGCATACTCTTTGGCTTGCATCTGCCCGAGTGCTGATAGTGCGGCATAACGGACACTTGTGTCAGAATCTTTGAGCAGTTCGACCACCTTTGGGGCATACTCTTTGGCTTGCATCCGCCCAAGTGCCCTTGCTGCGGCATTACGGGAAACCGAGTCTTTATCTTCCAGCTGCTTGCCAAGCTTATCCACATCTACTTTGTATTTCTTAATCAGCGACTTGGGGTCATCTAGCTGATATTCCGCCAACTTGTTCGCCGCTTGCAATCTCACTCCAGCATGTGGATCTACCAGCGCTGCTACAATGCCGTTCATCTCCCAGTTTTGCGGCTTGGGTTTGGGTGCTTCTTTGGCATTTACCCAAGAGAGGGAGAGGAGGAGAACAAGGACAAGGGTGAAAGGGAAAAGGAAAAAGGGAGATTTTCTGGTCTTGCGGGCAGTTTTCAGCATGGGAGACACAGCCAGGAAGAGGGGGAGACGCCGCTCTGGGTATAATATTATGTCGTTAAATGACTTATGTTTTTAAAGAAACAATTGTATTTATTTGAGAGCAAGCGTTTTATTTTTAACTTATCTTCATCTCCTTTCAGGGGAATTCCGGATTTGTTACCCACCATTTCCGGAGAACCCCACCCCTAACCCCTCCCCGCAAGCGAGGAGGGGAAAAAATACTCTCTCTACGCTGGCAAAGAGAAAATACGCAAACTGTGTTTGCCGCCGATAGGCGAAACAATGCTCCCCCTCTCTGCTTGCGGAGAGGGGGCTGGGGGGTGAGGTTTTACGCCTGCTGTGTTTGCCGCCGATAGGCGAAAAAATGCTCCCCCTCTCTGCTTGCGGAGAGGGGGCTGGGGGGTGAGGTTTTACGCCTGCTGTGCTGTTGGCTCTGAGCAGGGATGCATTTGTTGGGGCTGCTACCTCAATATAATCATTGGGAGGCAGAGCCTCCTGTACTGCATTCCCATGCAGAGCATAGGAACGAGTTAGAGTATTTTATAAACTATAAAAGTTATGAAGCAGGTAGTTAGGCAACTCAGAGAGCGAAACAAAATTGACTTGCACTCTCGCGGAATCAACTATCATCTTTGGAGTTTGGATACTACAGAGTACAAGAATTTACGCTCGAATAGTCTCCCCATTGCAGATGATTACAGCTTTTATATAGAACTTTATCTTTTTGAACGAGAGAAAGAGGATAGGCTGAACTTAGCAAAACTATTTGTTACCTTAGAGTGGCTATTTGGAGAGAGTAGTGATTTCTTTGATGATTGGAAAGGTTCTTTCTGTTTTCCAATATTACTGGTGGTAAAGAAGGCGATAGGAGATTTCTTTTACTTGATGCGTATTTATGACCATCGAGGCACTGTCTACTTCAGTATATATAGAATCCTGGAAAATGGCAGAGATGATTATGATACTGACAAATTACGTGAGCCATTCGCTTTAGAGTTCTCCAGGCAAGAAATTAACTATTTTTTCAGCTTCTTATATGGTTATATAACTGGATATTTTCAAAGTCTCAAACAAAATCTTATCGTTCAACCATTTTTGAAAAAACTTGATTCTAATCTCATTGTATACGGTTATAAAGATGGTGAATATTTTGAGAAACAATATGATTCTCAAGAAACATACCAAGCAGCGATTCAATCGTTTGAGGAAATCTATGGAAGCTGTTTGAGAAGAACAGATGTTAATGCTATCTTAAAAAAGATAATCAGTGATGTTTAGAGAAATACACCGTTTTTCATTTGCATAAACTACAAACCACATGGTAGGCGTACAAAGCATTGCTGTGCCCCGGAGAGCCAACCTGTGTTATACTCCTCAAGACTTCTCAACAATCCCTACTAAAATACTCATAACTCGTTCTCGGCAAAGACAGCTTTCAACTGATGATATCATCAAGCTCCGCTAAGATTTCATCAGGTTCATCGTTCATCTCAAAGTATGAGCGGAAGGTGTAATCTCGGTCTTCCTGAAGAATTTTGGGTTTAGCCATGACGAGAAAAGCAACAGAAATAGAAAAGAACCTAGCATCAATGTAACGCAAGCATAACAAGCAAGGTAAACTGGTTGAATTGATTAATATAGTTAAGCCACGCTTTCCTTGACAACAGTGTCCTATGCCTGCATTTTTATTAGAAGTCGGTACAGAAGAATTACCCGCAAGCTTTCTCAGTAGCGCGATCGCCCAGTGGAAATCGCGCATTCCCCAAACTCTAGCAGAAAACAGCCTCACTTACGATGCTGTGGAGGTTTACGGGACTCCCCGCCGTTTAGCTGTACTCATCAAAAATCTACCATCCCAACAACCAGACCGCGAAGAGGAAATTAAAGGTCCTCCCGCACAAGCTGCGTTTAAAGATGGGAAACCGACACCAGCAGCGCAAGGCTTTGCCAAAAAGCAAGGTGTGGAACTCGACGCCTTGGAAGTTCGCGCTACTGATAAAGGGGATTTTGTTTTTGTACGCAAACTCACTCCCGGTCGTCCCGTTGCCGAGATTTTAACAGAACTTGTTCCCCAGTGGATTTTCAAACTCGAAGGGAAGCGGTTGATGCGTTGGGGTGATGGGGATAAAACATTTTCTCGTCCCATCCGCTGGATTGTTGCTTTGTTAGATGATGCAGTGCTGCCGATTGAATTAGATAATGGTTCCGAGACGATAAAGAGCGATCGCATTTCCCAAGGTCATCGCGTCTTGCATCCAGAAAGCGTCACAATTGCCCAGGCTACTGATTATATCACGGCGCTTCGCTCTGCATATGTCGTAGTTGATCCTGACGAACGGGCAAATACCATCACGCAGCAAGTCAAAGAGTCTGTACAAAAGTTAGATGGCTATGCAGAGATTTACCCAGATTTGTTGGAGGAAGTCACAAACCTCGTAGAATTTCCCTCAACAGTTATCGGTAAATTTGAATCAGAGTTTTTGAATCTACCCGCTGAGGTGATTACCACTGTAATGGTAAGTCATCAGCGTTATTTTCCTGTGTTCAAAGCTAAAGATTCAAAAGAATTACTACCCAACTTTATCACTGTCTCTAACGGCGACCCCACAAAATCAGACATCATTGCTGTGGGGAATGAAAGAGTTATCCGCGCACGTTTAGCCGATGGTCGATTTTTCTACGACGCTGATTTAGAAAAACCTTTGGAAAGCTTTTTACCTCAGTTGGAAAAAGTCACTTTCCAAGAGGATTTAGGTTCGTTGCGTGCTAAGGTAGACCGCATTGGTAAGATTGCCCAACAAATTACAGAACAACTGCAATTAAGCGAAAAAGAACGAGAAAACATCCAAAGAGCAGCTAACTTGTGCAAAGCTGATTTAGTGAGTCAGATGGTCTACGAATTTCCTGAATTACAGGGTATTATGGGACAAAAATATGCCATAGCCAGTAAAGAAGATGAAGCCGTTGCCACGGCAATTTTTGAACATTATCTACCTCGCGGGGCAGATGACATTTTACCTCAAACTTTGGTAGGACAAGTTGTCGGTTTGGCAGACAGGCTTGACACGTTAGTCAGCATCTTTGGATTGGGGATGATACCCACGGGTTCTTCTGACCCCTTTGCCTTACGACGGGCTGCAAATGCGATAGTTAATATTACATGGGCGGCTAATCTAGCAATCAATTTACAACAGTTACTAGAGCAAATAGCAACAGATTTTGTTCAGGAACACAACAAAGATAAAAATCAATTAGTCGCCGCTTTGCAAGAATTTTTCCTGCAACGTATCAGGACGCTGCTACAAGAAGAAAAAGGCATTGATTATGACTTGGTGAATGCAGTTTTGGGAGAAAATGACCCAGAATATGCACAAAGGGCGTTAAAAGATTTATTGGATGTGCGCGATCGCGCCACTTTCCTCCAACAAATCCGCAGTGATGGTACATTAGATAACATCTACGAAACGGTGAATCGTTCCACTCGTTTAGCGGCTCAAGGAGATTTAGATACAAAACAACTTGACCCTAAAGCTTTAGTTCACAAAGAACTTTTCCAAAAATCATCCGAAGAAGCTTTTTACAATGCCATTGTGGATTTAGTCCCGCAAACTCAAGCCGCCCAACAGTCACGAAATTATAGGCAGTTGGTAACAGCACTCAAGGAAATTACCCCCACCGTCAGCAACTTTTTTGACGGTCCAGAAAGCGTTTTAGTGATGGACCCAAATCCAGAAATCAAACGCAATCGGTTAAATTTGCTCGGATTACTTCGCAATCATGCCCGTATATTAGCGGACTTTGGTGCGATCATCAAAAATTTGTAGCATAAGTAAAAAATAGTTGTGTGATTTTAGGAAATAAACGCTACGATAATGGAGCTTAACCAGGGACCTCTGCCACAGTCTATGCCCAAAAGCCACGTCATTGGATTAGGAAAGTCCGGTATTGCTGCGGCGAGATTGTTGAAACGGGAAGGTTGGGAGGTGGAGATCGGCGATCGCAACACCTCCCTTGACCTCCTCAAGCAACAACAGGAACTTGCCGCAGAGCAAATAACCGTTAAACTGGGATATTCCCTGGAACTGAATAATTCAGATTTACCTCAATTAATAGTTGTCAGCCCAGGCGTACCTTGGGACGTACCTGTGTTAGTTAAAGCACGAGAATTGGGCATTCAAACCATCGGAGAGATGGAACTCGCTTGGCAACATTTGCAATCAGTACCCTGGGTAGCAATTACTGGTACAAACGGTAAAACCACTACCACATCCTTAATTGCCGCAATTTTTGAAGAAGCAGGATTAAACGCTCCCGCCTGCGGTAATATTGGCTATGCTGCTGGCGAAGTCGCCCTGGCTGTAGGAACAGCAGGGGAAGCAGGGGGAGAAATCAATTCAAAATACCCTGCGGGAAGCCGCCCAGGGGGCGTCTACAAAATTCAAAATTCAAAATTAGGAGTCTCTCCCTCATCCCCCTCATCTCCCTCATCTCCCTCATCTCCCTCATCTCCCCACAGTCAAATAGACTGGGTGATTGCAGAGGTAAGCAGCTATCAAATAGAATCATCTCCTTCGCTTGCGCCTCGCATCGGCGTATGGACGACTTTCACACCGGATCATCTCAGTCGCCATAAAACCTTAGAAAACTACTACAACATCAAAGCGCATCTACTGCGTCAGTCGCAGATACAAGTATTTAACGGTGATGATCCATATTTAAGAAAGGTGGGTGAAAGTGATTGGCGTGATGCTTATTGGACAAGCGTCAAAGGTAAAGATAATTTGATAAGTTCCAAAGGCTATTACATAGAAGACGGTTGGGTTGTAGAGACAAAAGGTGGCGCGTCTCTACAAGATGAACCTATTGTGGAAGTTTCCGCTTTGCGAATGGTGGGAGAACACAACCTGCAAAATCTGCTGATGTCAGTTGCAGCCGCGCGTTTAGCGGGAATTGATAAAGATGCAATTTCTCGCGCTATCCGTGAATTCCCTGGTGTCCCTCATCGTTTGGAACACATTTGTACTTGGCAAGGCATAGATTTTATTAACGACAGCAAAGCAACGAATTACGATGCTGCTGAAGTTGGCTTGGTATCCGTTAAAAACCCTGTCGTACTAATTGCCGGTGGAGAAGCCAAACCTGGTGATGACACTGGGTGGATAGGAAAAATTAAAGACATAGCCGCCTCAGTATTGCTTATTGGGAGTGCTGCACCTGCATTTGCTCAACGCTTGCAAGAAGAAGGATATAACAGTTACGAAATTGTAGAAACAATGGACAAGGCTGTTCCCAGATCAGCAGAATTGGCAAAACAGTATCAAGCGCCTGTGGTGCTACTCTCTCCTGCTTGTGCAAGTTTCGATCAGTATGCCAATTTTGAACAGCGCGGTGATCATTTTCGGCAGTTGTGTTTGGATCTGTTGAAATAGCAAGCCCAAATTGATCTCTCCCCGAATTTAGCGAAGCGGAATCCGGGGATTTTTTCAGACTCTAATCCGTCTAGTGGTCTGTCGCATTTGTTTTGAAGGCTTCGTAGTGAGCGCTGCCATCGCTCAAAGGCTCTAGGACTAAAGTCCTTACTACGAACTTATACAACCATCATAATTAATGCGATGAACTACTAGGCTGAGTCAATCCTGGCATCTAGCTTTATGGTAGTTTAAAGTTACACTTGACCGATTGCAATAAATAATTTTGACCCTCATGACTGGAGAGCCTCACCTTGGGAATAGAACTACGCAGTTTCGTATTTCTCGACAGCCTGCAACCTCAACATGCAGCATATATGGGAACGGTAGCCCAAGGTTTCTTGCCATTACCAGGAGATTCATCGCTGTGGATTGAAATCTCTCCTGGTATCGAAATTAATCGGATTACGGATGTAGCTCTCAAAGCTGCTTCTGTCCGTCCGGGAGCACTAGTGGTCGAACGACTGTACGGTCTATTGGAAATTCATTCTAGTTCCCAAGGGGAAACGCGAGCTGCTGGTGCTGCCATTTTAGCGACACTAGGAGTCCAAAAAGACGAATGTCTCAAACCGCGTGTCGTTTCTAACCAGATTATCCGCAACATTGATGCTTACCAAGCACAACTTCTCAATCGCACGAACCGGGGACAAATGCTACTGGCTGGGCAAACGCTGTATGTATTAGAAGTTGAGCCTGCTGCTTATGCCGCACTGGCTGCGAATGAAGCAGAGAAAGCGGCGGCGATTAACATCCTTGCGGTTCAACCTGTAGGTAGCTTTGGACGGCTTTACTTAGGTGGACAAGAACGGGATATTCTTGCAGGTTCTCGGGGAGCATTAACGGCGATTGAAAGCGTAGCTGGTCGGATACATTCCCAGAGTGGGCGTCAGGAGTAAAGGAGAGACAATGGCAAATCTTGAGCATCTGGGTTTACTCAAAGCAGGTGCAGTCACATGGATTGAGTGGAGAAAGAAAAATCCCCAGATTTCACCAGATCTGAGCGCCGCTGACCTGCAAGGCGATAACCTCAAAGGCGTTAACCTCCACTCTGTAAACTTGAGCAAGGTGGAGCTAGGTAATGCTTTACTCGTGCAAGCAAATCTCAGCGGTGCTGACCTCAATGGCGCTAACCTCAAAGGTGCCAACCTGATTGAAGCTAACCTGAGTGGGGCTAACTTCAGTGTTGCTAACTTGAGCGGTGCTACACTGACACAGGCAGATCTGAGCCATGCCAATCTGATTGGAGCTGACTTAAGTGAGGTGAATCTCAAAGGCGCTATTCTCGCTGATGCTAACCTGATTGGAACTGACTTGAGAGGCGCTAACTTGAGAGATGCCGATTTGGGTACAGCAAAGTTAACCCGCGCTAACCTCTGTTATGCCAACCTCATCGCAGCTAACTTGATTGCGGCTGACCTAAACAAGGCAAACCTGTACGAGGCGGAAGTGATGGGGGCTTACCTTTACAAAACCGACCTGTACAAAGCTAATCTCAGTAACGCTCACCTAAGTGGTGCATACCTGTTGCGGGCTAACCTGAGTGAGGCTGACTTGAGCTTTGCTGACTTGAGATGGACTAACCTCACAGGAGCGAACTTGGCAGGCGCTAATCTTAGAGGAGCTAACCTCAGGGGAGCTAACCTTAAGGGAGCTAACCTCACCGACGTAAATTTTCACCAGACAATTATGCCTGACTCTTGAACGCACGATGAGTTTTGACAACTCCCCTGCCGTCGATGCGAGGGGATTCTTGGTTCAATGGGACTACTCATGTAGCTTGCCCTCCCCAAAATTTACTGCGATGTGTCCCACCGCTGTATATCCACGTTGTATTATCTCAACTATCCCAAATATCCGACGCAAGCTGAACCTCACCATTGCCACCCCAATCTAAGGGTAAATGTCCTGCTGGATAAAATGGTGAATATTTCTAAAGTAAGGAAACAATATGGAAATTACCTTCAAAGAACCTATTGGTGATGGAATGTTTGGAGATGTTTGGGCTGGAAACGATGAGATAGGAAGAAATGTGGCTATCAAAGTTCTTCGAGAATCAGGAGAAGGTGTATCTACGATATTGCAACATGCCCAAGCTCTTGTGAGAGCTAAGCACACAAACGTCGTGGACGTTTACTCTATTGAATATCTTTTAGCCCCTAATTCGGAAAAAGAAAAAAAATGCATTGTCATGGAACACATAGATGGTGTTTCACTGCGAGAAAGAATAAAAATAAAACCAACAGCAAAGGAGGCTTTTCATATTGGTGAACAGATTATTGCTGGAATTAAGCATATTCATTCTCAGGGACTAGTTCACATGGATTTACATGAAGAGAATGTCATGGTAAAGCAAAACGACACAGTTAAGATTATTGATATTCTCTATATGAATTCCATGTCGGAATTAGCGCCTGATAGTAAAAAGCAACGGTTAGATTATGATATTAGGCAACTAGATTGCATTCTTTCTTCATTAATCTATAACTCTGAATTAGGCATAGCGGGTCATGATGAATTCAGAAAAATGCTGGGCAAACCAGAAAGCATTGCAAAACTTGAACGAAGTTTTTTAGACTTATTTACTAATGTAGCAAGTGATCTAGACAGTCTTACCAATTTATTTGGTTTAGATCCTTTAAAGCTTCGCTCGTATAAGTTTAGATCTGAGTGCGAACATGATATAGATTCACTTCGACAGTTACTGGGAAAAGATGTTGTCAGAATTAGTAAAACAATCGCACTCTTTCCGGATACTGAGGTTGAGATAGTAACAACTCTTGGCTTAGAAGATCTCAGGGATAAAATGAGACAGGTTGAAGACGGTCACGTAATGGTTCAAACACTTTCACATAAAGCAGATTACACAGGAGATAGAAATTTCGATATATGGTAGTTATATATAGCACTTCTATTTGATTTGCGAATTTACTCATATAGACAAGCAACATGAAATAAGAAAGGTAGAGGAGTAGGTAATTTGTTCAAGAATCAAACCGGATTCTTATAGTAGCCATATACAAGCTTAAATAAACAAAAAATGCGATCGCATCCCTCCCGTAGGGTGCGTTGTCGCAACGCGCAACGCACCATCATCTGTTTTTGTCCGCTCATCGCTCAAAACCTGTCAAGCACTGAGGGCGGAATCCTACGTCACCTCAAAGACCATCTCAAAGATTTGGTATTTTGAAGAGATTAGGAGAATGAATAGCATGAACGATGTTGTGACACCACCCGAAAGACAGGCAAAGATGGAACTGTATGATGGTCGTATGCTCGCGTGGTCTGAATGGGGACCTGTTGACGGTCTTCCAGTTTTGTTTTGCTCCGGAGCTGGAATGAGCGGGTGGCTTGGTTTTGGGGCGAGCGACCTCCCAGGTCTCGGCTTGAAACTTATTGCCATTGATCGACCTGGCTTGGGTTTGTCCGACGCTCACCCTAACAAGACGTTGTCCTCTTGGGTGGATGACACGCGGGAGTTTATTCAGGTCAATGATCTGCATGATGTTCTCGCCGTTGGTTTCTCTCAAGGTGCACCGTTCGCCTTCGCTCTCGCAGGACGGAACCTTGTGAAGGCGATCGCAATTGTGTCGGGTCAGGACGAACTTGCCCATCCGCGTGTGAGACCGCTCTTGCATCCAGATGTAGAGGGCATGATTGCTGCTGTCCAACAAGATGCTGTGACGTTTGAGCAGCACTTTTCGCAGATAGCCACGCAGGAGGGGCTGTGGCAGTTAATCATAGGGATGAGTGCCCAGCGCGATCGGGCGTTGTATGAGAGTGACACGTTGGGCGAAGCATATCACCGGGCGTTGAAGGAGGGTTTTGAGCAGGGCGCACAAGGATACGCGCGAGATCTCGTCAATGCGCTGGGTTCATGGCCTGTGAAGTTGGAGGACATCACCGTTCCTGTGGATCTCTGGTATGGTGGTGCCGATACTAGCACGGTTCACTCCCCAGATTTTGGCGTGACCTTGGCTTCGCGCCTGGCAAACGCATCGCATACCATTGACCCAGAAGAAGGAGGGTCGATTCTCTGGACGAGATCTTGGGATATTCTCGCAAAACTGAAATCTCATGTGTCCATTACATAAGGTGGTCTTCACCTTAGCATTTTGTAGCTGCCAAATCCCTACGCTCATCAGCACAACAAGGCGCTGCACCTGACCGCCTACAGCCTGGGCTTCCCTCGTTCCTTGGTTTCGCTCCGGCTTTCGACGGCGGGTGAACTTGGTCGTTATGCCGTAAGCGATCGCAAAGCAATCAAGCATTTTGAGAAAGCAATATACCTTTTTGTTTGCGGAAAACACCAAAATGAATGCGCGATCTACTGAAATGAGAAAGCATTTCAGCCTAATGAGAAAGCAATATGCTTTTTTGCTTGGCTTATCTACTGAAATGAGACAGCAATTAGGCATTTTGAGAAAGCATTTCAGCCTCATGAGAAAGCAATATAGCAATCCGCGCAGGATTTATGAAAAATCTTAAGTATTGTAGGGTGGGCAGTGCTTACCGTATTTTCCCGACTACATCCGGGTTTTGCGTTCGCACTGCCCTCCGCAAGCGTGTCGTTCAAAAATCTGCACAGGAGTCCTATATGCTTTTTTGCTTATTGAAATCGACTTGATCCATTTTCCTGATGCAGTAAGCAGTTATGGCGATCGCAATATCTGCTTGCTGCACCCATTTATCACTATTTAACGCTGGTGTAAGCTTCCGTAATACTTGGGACTCCACGAACCATGCAACCCATGAGGTACATGGTGATTTAACCACAATCTGCAAATTGGACCTTTAGCAACTTCTGAGGCATCAATAATTACAAGAGAGGAACGACCGCTATGAATGTGGTCATACGTCATCCCTAAAAGGTATCCATCATCCTCCCTGATAGCATTTGACCTAGGCACAAAAACTAGCTCCTCAGTAAAGCTTAAATCGTGGTTCCACCAATACTGCTTATCGCCTGTTTTGAGATCTAACTTCATGTATCCGGTGGGAGGAGAAGATTCTCCAATATTGTTGCAATACGACATATAAATATAGCGAGCATCTTGCGTCTCTCGGAGTGGATTGATATGTGGATGGTCAATACAGTGAGACTCAGTACTAGGTGCTACGCGGTGCTCAATTTTCTTGCGTTGAATATCTATGGTTGTTTTCCAGAGGTAGGTTGGAGCAATGTTATCAAAATTCGGAGCGTAACCACTCCAGCTGCTGAGGAAGTTTCCGTTTAAACCAGAGGATGGCCAACCTGTGCTATAAATTTCTACACCTCCATCAGCCGTATCATAAGCAAAGGCTTGATGGATCGAAAACCAGGGAATTGTTTCAAACACCAGTGGTTCGGTTCCAGCCCGAGGACCTCCTGGTCGCGGTACTAAATGTACAAGCGTTGGTTTGTCGCTTTTGAGCTTTAGACAAGTTGCTGGACCTTCCCATCCGAGTAAATAGGGGAGAAAATCAAATTCAAACTGATTCTCGAAAAAAATGTAGTAGGACTGAGTTAGAGCAAAGTCATGAGGATTGACCACTGCTCCAATCATAGAATGCAGAGTGTGCGCCTTTTGTTTCCATTGTTGGTCATACTCAACAATATCCAAAACCAGTTCATTTGGTCGTCCTAAATTTACACGCGTATGCCATGTCCAGGTAACCATTCTGTCTTGGATCGGATCGAAGCGCGGATGAGCTGTCATCGCTTTCCATCCATTCAGGAAGCTATTTAGTGCTGACACACCTGTATCTATAGGTGTTCTCTCACTAAGAAAATTGCTCAAAGCCCCTTTGCCTATCGTGTCAAGAGTATATGGATCGATAAGATAAGGAATGCCTGCTTCGTACAATGATAAAAATTTGCTGCCCCAACTAACTATATTTGTATTAGATGGATTCTTTAAATGGATATCTAATATGTTTGCCAACAGACCACCCGGTTTTTGCATACCAAAGGCTGAGCGGTACAAGAAAGAGTTTTGTACTGCTTCTTGCACATATTCTTCTGTTCTTATAAATTTAGAATCAAAGTAAGCTTTCCCTTCTGGAGTAAAGGAAATTTTGCATAGATAGCCATCTCCATCTAAATAGTGCTTGACTCTTGTGTCTCCACGCTCAAAAAGACCCGGACCGTTTCGGAAAAGTGTAGAGTTTAAAAGAGTTTCTGGTATAGAACCTTCAATTTCTGAAATCTGATAGGAGAATTCTTGAGGCTGAGAGGCGAAAGCTGCAAACCAAGCTCGCTGTTGTGCTTGTTTCAAATCAGCACTTTTTCCTTGTTTTCCCCAAAAAATTCCTTGGAATTCTTGTTGCTCCAAATCACTTTTAGACATCTTGTACACCCTTTACTCGCTTTTGCTTTGGGAAGGTTTCAACAAATGTGTAATGCAAAAGATATTAACTAATAAGTTGGCTTGTGAAAATACATACGGAAAAGAACAACACTACTTTTTTAGCTGCTGAATAATCATTTTGGGGCTACAGAATGAAATTCAAACTTCTATTTAGAAGTTTGTTGAATACAATAAATATTATATCAACGCTCTACTTTGATGAACGTAATGCCATCACCAATGTACAGTGACAGATTATTTGTCATTGGTGACAGATTAGTGCCGTCGTAAAAAATGGTTGTCATTAAAAAGCAGAGTGTGGTTGAAAGCTAGGGGAGATTCTCTTATCTCCTGTTTCTCATGTGTCTCAAGGGCATTGAGCCGACAACCCTCTATGCAACGGAAATAGAGGCTCTTAAAGCTTATCCTATATAGATTTCAGCTTTTTACTTCTCTGTTTTAAGCAAACACAAGAAGGCTACAAGCAGACACGTATTAGTACATATTTACTAACTAAAACAGTTAGAACTAAAATACCAACAATTGACCCTAAGTTGGGAAAACACCCAAGGCTGGTGATGCCGCTCACAGCCATGAGAAATTAATACTTTGAGTCATTAGGTTAACGTTTTGACCCTTTTAGGGAATGTCTTCATTTGAATAGTCAAGTTTTAGGTCGAGGCTAAAACAACGCTAAATCAAGGTTTTTGACAATTAGCTTTACAAAACTTTACAATATGTCCTCTGAATGCACATTATCTCGGCGGATACCCAAGATGGATTTAACCTAGTTTGACTGACTATTCACACTTTGCTAACGCACTACCTATTTCCGGATGCCATCGCAGAGGCGGCGATCGCTCTCATTAATTTGTTGATTATTTTTTAGATAATCCCATACCCAATTGCAAGCATTCTGCGTCAGATTATCTAAATTCAAACCTCCTAAATTAATCAATTTTTCGACATTCAACTTCCATAAAATTACAGTTCTGTCTCGGCTGGCTGTGGCAAGGGTTTGACTATCATGGCTAAAACTAACGCTACGAACTGCGTTATCATGCCCAATGAGTGTTTGAAGTTCTTTACCATCTAGGCTCCACAGTTTAACAGTGTTGTCTTCGCTGGCGGTAGCAATAATCTGACTGTTATGGCTAAAACTGACGCTAATAACTTCTTTATCATGCCCAACTAGAGTTTGAAGTTCTTTGCCGTCTGGATTCCAAAGCTTGGCAGTATTATTTCTAAGAGCAGTAACAATCATTTGACCATCTGGGCTAAAACTGACATCATTGAGCGCACTCTGATGTTTTAGAATTCGGAGTATTCTGCCATCTAGACTCCAAAGTATAGCAGTTTTATCGCGACTGGCAGTAGCAATTGTTTGGAGATCGGGACTAAAGCTTACACTCCAAACTTCATCCGTATGCCCAGTAAGAGTTTTTATTAGGGTACCATTATTACGCCAGAGTTTGACGGTGTTGTCCAAACTGGCGGTGGCGATTGTTTTGCCGTCAGGACTAAAAGTAACTTTATAGACTGGTTTACTATGCCCGTTGAGAGTATTAATTTTTTGACCTTTAAGATTCCAAAGCTTAACAGTCTTATCGTCACTGGCGGTAGCAAATATTTTACCATCCGGGCTATAGCTGACACTGCGGATAGCAACATCATGTGCGGGGATGGAAAGAACCTTAGTGCTATCATGTTTCCAAAGTTTAACAATTCCACTGAAATTAGCCGTAGCAATTGTTTTACCATCGGGGTGAAAGCTGACGCTATTTAGCCCTTCATCATCAGTTAGGGTTTGAATTTTTTCTCCACCGTACTTCCAAAGCCTGATAGTTCGATCTTTGCTAGCGGTAGCAATTGTTTTGCCATCAGGGCTAAAACTTACACTTGAGACAACATCTTTATGACCAGTCAGAGTATAAAGCTCTTGTCCTTCACGGCTCCAAAGTTTAACGATTCCGCCGCCACCGACAGTAGCAATAATCTGACCATCAGGTCTAAAACTGACGCCATTAACTGCATACTTATGCCCGCTAAGGGTTTTGATTAGTTTGCCGTTCTTTAGATTCCAAAGTTTGATGGCTCTATCCCTACCAACAGTAGCAATTATTTCACCATTTGGACTAAAACTTAAGTTCCAAACTTCACTTTTATGACCATCATTACCAGTCAAGATTTTAATTTCTTTGCCATCAAGATTCCAAAGTTTAACAGTTTTACTCTTACTAGCAGCAGCAATAATTTGACCATCAGGGCTGAAACTTACCCTTGTAAATTCTTCCTTATCCCCAGGAAGAGTTTTTCTTAGAGTGCCATCCAAATTCCAGAGTTTGACGGTTTGATCCCAACTGGCAGTGGCGATTATTTTACTATCAGGACTGAAATTGACGCCAGTAACTGGAGCTTTGTGTCCAATGAGGGTTCTGATTGGGGCATTATCATAAGGTCGCCAAAGTTTAACTGTATTGTCGAAACTAGCAGAGGCAATTGTGTTACCGTCGGGACTAAAACTTACGCTCCAAACTTCATCTGTATGCCCCTTAAGAGTATTTATCAAAGTGCCATCTGACTTCCAAAATTTAATAGTTCCATCGAAGCTACCGCTAGCAATCGTCTTGCCGTCAGGACTGAAACTCACGCTCCAGATTCCACTTTGATGCCCTTCTAATCGATTCTGCTCGGATACTCGATAAAGTGCTTGTTTTAGTACTCTTTCAACTAAATTCCAAGTTTGAGGTTTCACCTGCTGTTTTTTGGTCTGTACTGCGGCTCTAATTGCTTCAATTAGAGCATCAAAAGGTTGATTTGTAACAATCAGAGAATTTGAGTATCCGGCCAGAGCATTAATTTGACCTTCCTGAACAATTTCTGCTCGCTTCCATTGATTGAGGGCAAGAATTGAGGTTGTTGCTGTCAAGGCTGCTAAAGTGAGACCGACACCAGCAACAATTCTGGCTCTTCTCAGTTGTCTGTCTCGCAGTGCCAAACTAGCATCAATATACTCGTTTGCTTCTTTATTAAAACCACCCAAAACTTGATTGAAGGTAGGGTCTCGTCTTAGTTCCTTAACACGCTCTAACTTCGAGCCCGTCCACAATTCATCCTCAGTTTTCTTCTGTTGCCAACGTACTAAATCATCGTACAGTCGATTACGCAAAGAGATCGCCTGACGATTTTCTTTAATCCAGGTATTTAGAGTTGTCCAAGAAGTGAGCAGTGTTTCATGAGCAATTTCTATAATAGATTGTAAATCTCGTGATTGTGAGGAAGAGAGGATATGTGAGTTCTGAACATTGCTCACCAATAATTTTTCATCTATTAACTTTACCAGCACTTTCTGCTCGAGTTCGCAGCTAAACTCAGACCGCAAAGCCCTTCTTTGAACTGGTTTCCATTCAGTACCTAATTCTTCATTGCTAGTAATGTTAACGAGTTTGAGAAAAATTCTCTGTGCAGCCTGTTTCTCTTCTTCTGAGAAATTATTATAAATGCTGTCGATATGTTGTTGCAGCGCGCCCCTAACACCACCCAATTGCCGATAAGTACTTTTATTCAACTGGCGGCGGTCTTTAAGATTACCAGTTTTTACTTCCGTCTCCCACAGTAGATTCAAGGTATACTGCAATAAAGGCAAATACCCAGCTTGTCCCTGGATATCTTTGATAATTTCTTCTACTAGCCCTGTTTCAAACTTGACCCCATAATGTGCCGCAGGTTGCTCTATCGCCAACCGCAATTCATCAGGTTCCATTGCTGTAATCATTGGGCGATACTTGCGCGTAACTTTTTCCAACTCCGAATATCGATCTAATTCGTTCAGAAAATCAGCCCGCATCGTCGCCATGATTTTGACGGAATGCTCCTTGGTTTTACTCAATTTCACTAAGCCAGCAATAAACTTGTCGCGCTTATCAGCCTTACTGGTAGTAAATAACTCCTCAAACTGGTCAATGAAAATGAACCAGTAACTATCAAGCTGCTTTTGCCTTAACCTATTCATTACCTCAGTCAAAGTGTCAACTTTGGCTTCAAGAGCTATTTGGACTTCTGCTTGCTTGTATTCTCTACGTAAGCTGACATAGAAAGAGTCAAACGGGTCACGATCTGGGGTAAACATTAAATGTATTAACTGCGCTCCTTGTTGTTGTGAGAGCCAAGGAACCAACCCCGCTGCTTGTTGTTGTGAGAGCCAAGGAACCAACCCCGCACGCACTACTGATGATTTGCCACTACCACTTGCTCCTAAAAGTAAAATCAAGTTGGTTTGTTCTAATTCGTTAACTAATCCTTTGAGAAATTGGTCGCGTCCAAAAAACAAGTCTTTATCTTGTGGCTCGAATTTCTTTAAGCCTCTGTAAGGTGAGGTTTTTATAAATTCACGGTTTTTAATCGGTTCACCAGAGATTTGCAAAATCTCCGTCTTGTTAAAAGTGAGGACGTTACTGTCACCGTGAATTTGGACATTACCATCGCCGATTGCTGCTTGCATTCCACCACCTATTGTGGAGCTATCAGCCTGCTGCCAAATACTTGGTTGTGGTGTAAATGGTGGATTATTCTCCGGATAGTCTTGTTGGTTCATAGGCTAGTCCTACTAAAAACCAAAGAAATTCTGAGCAACTCCTAGCCAATTTGGTAGCTGCATCAGTAACGGTTTTACATTTTTCCAAAGGCACCCGGTGGCTGTTACAGTTTCACTCGTAAGTTTTAATGTTTCCGCCATCCGTTTGAGGTTTCCAGCAGCTAGCAGTTTATCCGGTTCATTTGATTGCGCTTCTTCAACTGCTGCTCCCAAATACTTGAGTGATTTTTCTTTTGTTGCTTTTGATAATTGTGAAGCTGATTGAATCAATTGCTCAATCTGTGCTAGCAACTGAATGACTTCTTGTTGGGTCAGCTTTTTTTCATTAGTAACCGCAGTTACGCTGGTTGTCATAGTCTGCTGGTTTTGGTCACCCCGTACTGCCTGCATCCCACCGTACATTTGACCACCGCTAATGCTTTGGGAAATCCCACCAGTGAATTTGGGCTGTGAGTTCTGCTCTTGTTGAGTGTTTGTTTTTGGTTGAGTATTTTCAACAGTAGAAGAAGACGCTCGCCGCCTTGCTTTGAGGATTGGTGTTTCTGACTCTGGAATTCCCTGTAGGTTAATTGAAGCACGACCTACTTCAAAACAATCCTCGTAGGGTCTGCCAGCGCCCAGCGCATCATAGAAGCCAGTAGCAAACTCGATAGCAGCCACATCCCCAATCGCCTGATTCATACCCACAACATAATCAATATGTTGGTGAATTGCCTCAGCTTGGGCTTGTGAATAACAGGCATTGAGTAACACACACTCAATCTTGTTTTGAAACAACCCAAATAAGCGTGCTAGGGATTCTGTACTCACAAGTTGCACCAGCCCAGAATCATTCTCTAAGGCTAAGCCAGTACCATGACCATGCCCAGAAAAGTGAACGATAGTCGGTTGGTGTTCCAACAGCGCACGGCGCAGGTCTTCAACTCGTATCGCCCAGGCTGTGACAATTTCAAATTGCTCTCGATTTTTAGCGAGTTTGAGCGCTGCTTGGATTTCCCGCACTTCTTGGTCTAGGCGCAGGTTGTCTGTGTTCTTTGGATTAGCTGATAATATCAATATTTTTTTCACGGTTTTAATTAATTCGTGGAAAATATACTAGTTAGGACTAACGCATTGACAAAGAAAACAGAGTATGGAGTAGCAGAAGAGTTCAAAAGAACTCTTCTACATATTCTTATAGGTAAAACCAAAGTTGACCTATGCGGCTAAACAGCAGCATCCTATTTACTGGTTACTACACAGTTTCTGTTCTAAATTCCGCAATCAAAGTAAAAAGATTATAGTTATCTTTTCAACTTATAAGTAATGCGGCATTACACGAAAGGGGTATTATCTCGTTCACAACGAGAGGAACACATACCAGATAAGGAATTTACATTGTTTATGTTTCCACAACGATGCCTTGCCGCATCGCTTCAAGCAAGTTAAATGTCGCGAACTGCTATTTCGTAAGCGACCCGTGCATCCTAACACTTGTGATCAGCTTTGATTACGTCGTTAAACAAGTCGTACTTATCTTTGAACAACGATGCGTCAAGTGGGTCAAGAACATCATTGTTGTTGTTGCATGAAAATATTGGGGACGACATAAGGGCATTTTTGTGTAGCACAGCCTTACAACGGCTTATTTTCGTCAGGTTAATGCTCCCGATTTCAACCTACTTCAACGACAACCGCTGTTTTTCTCTAAATTAGATTAGAACCATTAGCCTGACTACGCTTTTACCCAACTTATAACCGAATGTTGGTAAAACTATAAAAATCTGGCATACTGGCGGTAACGCTAACCTTTGTTGCGCCGAGTTTCGTCATATATCTGCACGCTCATACCTTACCCGATCCCCAATCATCGAAAGTTGGTAAAACGGAAAAAAGTGAGCCTGCTGTCTCCAGGCGCAAGTCGCCGAATCAACGCAGATAGGAGGATGTGCGATCGCGGGAATATTTCTTCCCCTGTTTGGTTAAAACAGATCGGTTTGGGTGCGTAATTCCACATCATTGGTTGTTGTGACATCAATTCCATAACGGCGCAAGCCAAGCGCTATCGCAGGATCGACATTTTCATCCAGATGAAAGCGAATTCGTTCACTCATTCCTCAACTGTCTGAGTTTCTCTTGAAGAAGCGAGGGATGATTTTGCTTCAGTACCTCAACTAACTCATCTTCTTCTGCTATGCGGCGATCAATCTCGTCTCGGTGATCAAAGTAATAAGCCATTGCTGCATAAACAGATGCCAGTGACAGGTCATACTTACCAGCAATCTCTACCAAGGAATACCCTAGCTTTAAATGCATCACCGCCACATCCTCTACAGCAATGCGGGTACCGACAATGCGGGGCTTCCCACTCCGCACATCAGAAGCGATCTCGATATGCTCCCGACTGACTAACTGCATTGATGAATCTTCCATCTCCGTTCCATAATTTAATAATACACACCTGTCCTGGCTGTTACAGAAAGCGATCGCCCCTCTTGCAGCAAGTTTCAGTTTGAAGCTAGCGATCGCTTAAACATAACTCCAAATCCTCAAAACTGGTTAGAGCTTCAGCTTATACTAGAAAAGGAAGACTAGAAGAATATTGGTCTCAAAATGCTACTTGTCCCAACGGCAGAGCCGATTCCGCTTGTAACTGATGCTAATGGCGTTGTTCGCATTAATAAAACTCGCGTAACTTTAGATACAGTTGTTACAGCTTTTCTGGAAGGGTCTACAGCAGAAGAAATTAAGGAGCAGTACCCATCGCTTCAGCTTTCCGATATTTATTCTGTGATTGGCTATTACTTAAGACATCAAACCGAAGTTGATGAATATCTTCTAGAACGTCAGCGCCTGAAGAGCGATGTTCGTCAAGAAGCCCAGAGACGTTTTAACCCTGTTGGAATACGCGATTGCCCAAGGGGCACTGCGCAGAGCGCAATCGCTTATTGGCAAGACGCAAAGCAAAAGGGCAAGTACGATTCTTGCCGTTGCCAAGCGCGATCGCTCGCCTCTTTCAGCCAGAACTATTTTACTCAAAAACAACGCCGCGATAAATTTCCGCCATTGGCAATTCCATCCCAACTGAGTCTAGGGAAATAGATTGTTCCAAGCCTTTAAATTCATTGAACAACCAACCTTGGGTTTGCTTGCTATAGCGTTCGACAAAAGCTTCATCCTGCTCGACTAATAAATATTCCCTAAAACTAGGAATTGATCGATATATCCGAAATTTATTCTGTCGGTCGTAATCTGCCGTGGAAGGAGATAGTACTTCAACAATTAAAATAGGATTCAAGACTTCATCTAAGCGCTCGCCATTCAGTTGCGGTTCACCATCAAAAACCATCACGTCTGGATATACTCCGCGTCGATATTCAGGAATCCACAGCCGCAAATCGCTGTTAATTGGCTCGAATTGAGTATCGCGCAGCAGAAACTTGAGAAAGGCAAAAATATTACCACTGATGCGGCTGTGTTTGAGGGTTCCTCCGGGCATGGGTATAATTTCTCCATCTCGATATTCGCTGCGTCCTTCCGCTTTTTCTTCGAGCGCGCGATATTCATCCAAAGTGTAGCGGCGCTTGATGGTAGAAATCATAGGTCGTAGCCGATCGCATTGGCTATAGGACAACAAAACTATTTTGTCACAGATTTAGTTGTGGGGTTATCTCATACTGCGATCGCATCCCTTCGGTAATGTGCGTTGCGTGAGTATAGCGCAGGTAGATTACTCCTCCTTATGGCGATGATGTTCTATCAACGAACAGCTTTAAGGGCTTCGTACAATAACTTATATCGCTTAAACCCTGCTTCATACACAGAATTTTCTTGCGGCTCTACCACATTGCTATCCTGCGGCAGTATCTTAAGTGCAGCTTCTAAATTCGGGTATGCACCAACCCCCACCATTGCCAGAATGGCTGCTCCGTAAGCGGCTCCTTCTTCGGCTTTGGGAGCAATGAGTTCTGTTTGCAAAACATCTGCCAAAATTCGTAACCAAATGTTGGATCGCGCACCTCCACCTGTTGCCAAGAGTTGATGAACGGGAGCGATAAGCCGGAGGCTTGACGCTGCGCGTATCGCACTAATTACCTCCAACGCTTCCCGCAAGCTAAATGCTACACCTTCCAGAACAGCACGAATGATATCTGCTTGTGTATGAGCTAATGACAGATTCACCCAGGCACCCCGAGTATCTGGATCAAGGTGGGGACTGCGTTCTCCTGAGAGGTGGGGCAGAAATAGAACACCACCAGCAGCAGGCAAAGAACGTTCTGCCATATCCATCAAATCGGTGTAGGGAATATTCGGTGCAAACGTATCTCGATACCAACGCAGAGAACCGCCTGCCGCCAGCGTCACTCCCAGCAGATGATAGCCACCATCCACATGACAGAACAAATGCACCCGACCTTCTGGATCGGGAATTGGGCGATCGCACGGTGCAAAGATCACTCCCGACGTGCCAATACTCAGACTACCCCGGTTCAGGTTGCTCGATGAAATACCCAAACCAATCGCCGCTGCCGCATTGTCGCCTCCTCCTGCAACCACAGGTAATCCGGCAGGCAATCCCACGCGGGCGGCAATTTCTGATTTCAGCCGTCCGGCGATCGCCGTAGACTCGACTACCGGAGGAAACAACGCTGGGTTGATATTGAGAGCATTGAGAATATCCGTATCCCATTGCCGATTCGCCAGGTTCAGACACCCGACACCAGAGGCATCAGACGGCTCTGTCACTAGGAAGCCAGTTAGCACATATCCCAGATAATCTTTTGGCAAAAGAATCTGCCACAGCCGAGCATACGCTTGCGGTTCTTCAGTTTGTAACCACACGAGCTTTGGAAGCTGAAACCCCGTAATTGCTGGATTTCCAGTGCGCTGGATCAACTCCTGACGGGGAATCATGGCTTCAATTGTATCAACGGCTTGACCAGTGCGCTGGTCATTCCACAAAATTGCCGGTCTGATCACTCCGCCCTCTGCATCCAGAGGAACCATACCATGCATTTGTCCAGACAAACCGAGGGCGATTGCTCGGTGTCCATCTAGCTGTTGAGCTACATCGAACAGGGCATCCAAACTCGCTTCGACCCAATCCGATGGGTTCTGTTCCGTCCAACCGGGCTGTGGTGTTAACAGGGGATAGCTTCTGGTCGTAGTAGCGATAACTTGCCCTTGCAAATCAACAGCGATCGCCCGCACTCCTCCTGTACCCAAATCTAAGCCAACTACGACGTCAGTCAATTGCCCCTCCCAAATTCAGCAATTCTAGACAAGTATATAGTTAACGTTTTGCTGCTTGTTCACCAAGTAGCTATCAGTACTGACTTGGTACTCCCTCAACCACTAGCTGCACTTGGCTACCTGGCTAGCTGCAAGTTCTTTCAACACCAAACCTCCATCCCGAAACACTGACCACCCATCCCCCACCAATACAGCCTCTATGCCATTTATCTGGGCGAGTCGTTGAACTGAGGCAACTGCTTGCTCTCGATTGGAAAGTTTCTCATCAGGTAAAATCGTTAGACTCCCTGCTTTGTGTGCTCGGATCAAATCGCCTGTGATCAGGGTTGTCTTATCCAAAAGCAGTGCCAACTCACCTGGGGTCTTCGAGCCTTGCAATTCAATCACCTGCAACCCTGGAACTAACTCTTCGCCATCACGAAGCCAGCGATCGCACTCAATAGGAAAGTGACTTCGTTCAGCAAAAGGACCTGCTATTTGGGCACCAGTCACATATGCAAGTTCCTTTGCAGCACGTACGTGATCTGAATTGGTGATCACAATCCAACGAACACTACCTAAGGAATTGAGGTGTTCGTAGTCGTAGGATGACAGAGACAATGGATCGATGAGAATATTACCGTCTGGACGAATCCAAGCAATACTATTGAAATCTATATTGCGTTCTTTATTAAACGATGACCATCCGTATAAGTCATCACGGTGTAGAAGTTTCATTGGAAATTCGTTTAGTAAATTTAGTACTACATAGTTGCTCCTTCTTAATATATTTATACATAAGGCGAAGTTAAGGTCTGATGGTATTTTGGTTAAACTTTACATTGCTGTAACGCATTAAAATTGCCAATATTCTTATCTATGCGTTATGGCGATCGCGCCGCCACCGTACATGAATATTCCTCCCCTTATCCCGTTGTCCATTTTCACAGGAGGCGTTATGGATGAAAGTTTTTTCCCTGCTTATTTTAATACCAGGGTCTTCAAACAAAATTATGCTAATAATAATGTGTCATTCTAAAGACAAGATTAATAAATAATACGTTGTATAAAACTTGTGGTAATTATTTTCATCTAGCGGTAGATAATAGCCATAACAACGCACTCCAAACAAATATACCTCTCCTAAAGCGCTTTGAGACAACCTACTGTCCATCAACTTTTTTGTCAAACTTTATTAAATTATTTATAAAAGTTATTATTTGGTATCTTCCAATTTACAATTTTTAACGCCAAAACTGAATACAATCTATCAAACGAGCGATGAAAATGGGAACCTTTGCTTTCAAGAAAGCATCGTTCTTCCCGGTTAAGGATTTATATGAGTCCAAACAGAGGGGCGTAGGGGAGGACAGTGCTGAAAACCCACAGTGTTACAGGGAATCCCCAAGTTTTCTGTAAGTGGCGTTCAACTGTTTGTAGTCAATAACTAAGTCTAACCCCTAAAAATGCTATTTCATCCTGACCAACACAAACACCAAAATATAGGTTTTATTAAGTAATGCTCTACTACTCCACTGACACTTCCCAAAACAATCAGCAACTTTTTGACTCCACTGGCTGGAACGTGATTGAAACAGAGTTCAATCCTAGTCAGCTGCACCACAAAGAAACCGTCTTCACCCTTGGGAACGGGTACTTGGGAACACGGGGAACTTTCGAGGAAGGATATCCTAATGATTCGGCAGCAACAATCATTAACGGTGTTTATGATGATGTTGCGATCGCCACCACACAACTTGTCAACTGCCCCAGCTGGCTGTCTTTGGTTGTGAAAGTTGGAGAAGAACGCTTCAGTCTTGACGCCGGCGAACTTTTGTACTATGAGCGTCGGCTCGATATGCGGTTGGGTTTATTGAACCGTGAAGTGCGGTGGCGTTCCCCACAAGGTCATACTGTGGATTTTCACTTTCAGCGTTTCGCTTCTTTAGCGGATCAACACGTTTTAGCTGTCCGTTGTGAAATCACATCCCAAGATTTTGAAGGTGACATCTCAGTTGAAGTTGAGTTTAATCGCGAACAGGATACCCAAGGCGTCAAACACTGGCAAACTTTAAACTCTGGTAGCGCCGGAAATCTTGTCTGGTTGCACAGCCAAACTCTCCATTCTGGAATTGAACTTGGTATGGCAGCTAAGCTTGTCGTCGAGGGTGAAGATGCTGCACCTTTGAGCGAACAGAATGCTTCCCCAAGCTTAACAAAAACCTTCCAATGCGTACCAGGACAAACAGTGACCGTTGACAAGATTGTCACCTTGTTTACTTCACGGGATACAGAAACCCCAATGGCAGCAGCCTTAAATAGGCTAGCTGATGAACCAAGCTACTCCACCCTGTTTGCGGCTCACATTGCTGCATGGGAGCAGGTGTGGCAAGACAGTGACATAATTATTGAAGGCGATCGCAAAGCGCAGTTGAGCATTCGCTACAATATCTTCCAAGTGCTTGCTGCTGCACCACGTCATGATGACCGAGTCAGCATTCCTCCCAAAACGCTCTCCGGTTTTGCTTATAGCGGACACATCTTCTGGGATACAGAAATTTTTATCTTGCCCTTCCTAACCTTAACTCAGCCAGCATTAGCACGTAACCTGCTGACCTACCGCTACCACACTTTAGATGGGGCGCGACGCAAAGCCAAAGAAGCGGGATACTCTGGAGCTATGTATGCTTGGGAAAGTGCCACTACTGGTGATGAAGTGACTCCCCGGTGGGTACCAGGTAAAAACGGTGAGCAAATCCGCATCTGGTGCGGTGACATTGAAGTGCATATCAGCACAGATGTCGCTTATGCTGCTTGGAACTACTGGCGGCATACAGGTGATGATGAATGGATGCGCGATTATGGTGCAGAAATTATCCTAGATACCGCTGCTTTCTGGCAAAGTCGGGTTGAGTGGAACCCACAGCGCAACAGTTATGATATCCGTGATGTGATTGGACCTGATGAAAATCACGATCGCGTAGACAATAACGCCTTCACCAATCTCATGGCGCAATGGCACTTACAGTCGGCATTGATGCTGTGGAACTGGCTGCATCAGGCTTACCCTGACACAGCAGAACAGCTAGAGGTAAAACTCAACTTAGGAACCGAACGCTTTGCAACCTGGGCGTCTATTGCCAAAAATATTTATGTCAACCAAGACTTAGAAACTGGGTTGATGGAACAGTTTGAGGGCTTCTTTGAGCTCGAAGATATTAACTGGGCTGATTACGAAACCCGTACCACATCACTGCAAGGACTTTTGGGAGTCGAGGCGACAAGTCAAAAGCAGATTCTCAAGCAGCCAGATGTGTTGATGCTTTTCTACTTGCTACGTGATGTCTACGACCGCAAAACCCTACAAACCAACTGGGATTATTACAACCCCCGCACCGACCATACTTATGGTTCCTCACTCGGTCCAGCAATTCACGCTATCTTAGCTTGCGATCTGAATCATCCACAAGAAGCGTATACTCACTTCATGCGATCGGCGTTGGTAGATTTGGAAGATGTGCGGCGTAACGCAGCTGAAGGAATTCACGCTGCTAGTGCTGGTGGAGTTTGGCAAGCTGTAATCTTCGGGTTTGCTGGTATCCGCATGACTCAATTTGGTCCTGTTGCTTGTCCAAATCTACCGTCAGGCTGGACGCGCTTGAAGTTCCGTCTGCAATGGTGCAACGAGTGGTATGAATTCGACTTGCAACCAGAAAAGATTCAAACCTTTGCAGATATTGCGCCAACTTCAGACTCAGCAATTGCTGGCGTCATCTTTGACTTGGATGGTGTTTTAACCGATTCCTCGGAGTTACATTATCTGGCTTGGAAGCAACTGGCAGATGAAGAAGGCATAGAGTTTGACCGAGAAGCAAATGAAGCAATGCGAGGACTGCCACGTCGAGAATCTTTGCTGCATATCTTAGGCGTTAGCGAAGCTCTTCTGAAAGAAGCTCGCCCAGCAACTGAAGAGCAAATTCAGCACATGATGGAGCGTAAGAATCGCTACTTTGTGGAAATGATTCAGAATCTGACGCCAGCAGATCTGCTCCCAGGAGTCGCAGATTTGTTGCAAGAACTACGCGCTGCTGGAATTAAAGTAGCTTTGGGTTCATCCAGCAAAAACGCCGAGACTGTCATCGAACGTTTAGGCATTGCTAAATATTTGGATGCTATTGCTGATGGCTACAGCGTATCCCAACCAAAACCAGCACCAGACCTTTTCCTATATGCTGCACAACAACTTGGTCTTTCACCGTCACAATGTGTTGTCGTAGAAGACGCAGGAGCAGGTGTAGAAGCTGCTCTTGCTGCGGGAATGCAAGCTATTGGGCTTGGTCCTGCGGAACGAGTTGGTAAGGCAGACGTTGTATTACCCAGTTTAGAAGGCGTTCGCTGGGAAGAGTTGCGATCGCAGCTCATTAATAGCGATCAAGCTTCCCTTGTAGAAGTAGCAGCTTGAAGGCAAGATCATTGGTCAATTGACCGGATGGCAGGCATATTGCCTGCCATTTTATTTTTTGGTTTATGCCTTTAGTTACCCTTGAAATATTTACTGTTTTTGCACGTCAAAATTTACGAAATTCTTGACTTTAGCTATAGGTGGATTTTTCTGTTGAGCCAAATTGTGTTCAAGAAATTCCCCTCGCAAGCCATAGCTGACTAACCCCATGTACTCATAAAACAAAAGCATTGCTTTTCTAGTTGAAGTTAATTGAGTTGGTATGGCGCTTGTGTGCGGAATCACTTCAAACCCCATACCTTGAAAAGTGAGTAGCGATCGCAGCATATGTGGAGGATCTGTGACTAGCAGAATTTGCTTGACTCCTCGTGGTTGTAGCACTGATGAGGTAAATAGTGCATTTTCCTTAGTGGTTTGAGAACAGTGTTCTTCGCCCAATGCAGTATCAGGAATGCCTTTTGCTTCTAGTTGTTTGACAATTTCGGAACCATCCCCTGCACCACTGGCAAAAATTAATGGTGCACGACGATCTCTCCAAAGTTCAGCCGCAACTTCAACTCTTGAATGTCTAAATGGTTCCCCCCGCCCCAGTACAACAATTGCGTCTACAGTTGTACCAGGATCGGGGGGAATAAAAGTAACTAATCCTTTTTTGGCTACAGCTATGGTTAGTGGAAAAGTGGCACTAAAGTAAATCACGAGTAACACAGTTCCTAAACCACTCCAAAAACGCTTCCAACGTAGGCGTGGAATCATCCAAGGTAAAAAAACTAAAATCAACAGTGGCAAGACAACAAATATTGGTGTCATTAGCCAGTGAGAAAGCGTTGACTTCAAAACAAGCCACTGGCTAACCGGGCGATCGCACAAAGCTTGGTTGAGCATTTGAAGTTAACCCTACATACTCTATGTACACTCTTTGTCATCTTAACGAAACTTCATATAATTGACTGTTAGCGACGAGCGCTTCTACTCCAATCAAAAAGCCCCCGGTTTGTAGCGACTAGGGGCTTTTACCTTTTTCCCAGCAAGGTAAATTTCAATCTTTGATAGGAATTCATACAGTTTACTCGTTGCTGCCACATTCTCACACGTTCACTGTCTTTGACTCAAATCAAAACCGCTATAACTTCTTCTATAGCAAGCATTCTAGCAATACGTCAGCTTTCCTTGACATGGAGAGGAAAATTTAGCAAGGATTATTGCGACTTGTATGCTATGCTTGCTGTAGGGGAATAAAAAAAGGCAAGTAAATTAGCAATTTGTAAGTTGTGCTTGCTGTAAAGGGGAATGAAAATAGCGAAAGCACGAGAGTTCTTCTTTCAAAAAACGAGATACACTCGAAGAAAATCCTTAGACTCTGCCAAATTCATTTAAATCCGTGCTCAGCTTTTTGGAACCCACAGATAAACCTCAATGAAGCAGGATGATAATCTTCGTAACAACCTAAAGTCAATCAGAACCCGTCTGGGCATGAGCCAGCAGGATTTGGCTAACTTGGCAGGGGTTACCCGTCAGAGCATTAGTGGTGTGGAGTCAGGACAATATGCTCCCTCAGTTGCCATTACATTGCGCTTAGCTAAAGCACTTGGCTGTAAAGTCGAAGATTTATTCTGGCTAGAGCAGGATTTGCCTGAAGTTGAAGCAGTTCTTGCCAAATCTGTTCCTAGCGGTCAGCAAGTGCGCGTTAGTTTGGCGCGGGTTGGCGGGCAATGGATAGCTCATCCTTTGATAGGGAATGATGCTTTTCGCACAGAGATGATTCCGGCTGATGGTGAGGCAGTTGCGGCGAAAGGGTTCCCCGGCATAAGCAAAGTGCCACACTCAGAGGGTGAAGGCGCAAGCGAGACAGGTACAAATAAAGTCTTGGTTCGGCTGCTAGACGATATGGACAAACTCCACAATACCGTCGTGATTGCTGGCTGTACACCTGTAATTTCCCTATGGGCAAGAGCCACCGAACGCTGGCATCCTCAACTGCGAGTCCACTATAACTTTGCCAACAGCATGGCTGCATTGCATAGTTTGTGCCGAGGTGAAGTTCACATCGCTGGGATGCACCTGTACGATACTCAAACTGGGGAGCATAATATTCCTTTTGTCCGTGATGTCCTAGCCCAAAGAAGAGCTGTCGTGATTACCCTTGGTGTCTGGGAGGAAGGACTTTTAGTCCAGTCTGGCAACCCCCGAGGAATCAAAACAGTGACCGACTTGGTGGAAACGGGAGCAACTATTATCAACCGCGAACTAGGTTCTGGCAGTCGTATGCTTTTAGAGAGAACACTTCAACAGGAGCAGCTTTCCTTCCATGCAGTCAAAGGATTTAACCATATCGCCAAAAGCCACCAAGAAGTTGCCCTAGCCGTAGTATCAGGGATTGCCGACGCAGGTATCAGCACGGCATCTATAGCCGCCACCTTCGGGCTAGAATTTATCCCCCTGCATCAGTCACGCTACGACTTAGTGATTCTCAAGGAATTCTTGGAAGAAGCACCAGTACAGCAGTTACTCAGTACCTTGGGACATCGGCTAGTCCAATCGCAATTAGAAGTTCTTGGTGGTTACGACACCAGCAAAATCGGGGAAGTTGTAGCGAACATTTAGGGTAGATTGTCATTATTGGTTGGTTGTGTGGGAAAAACTTTGCATCACTCCTGCTCATAATCCAACCACCCTAAAAATTTAGGCAACAAATTGGGGTTCTGTAGTAGTTCTGTGAATCTCCGTTCATCAAGTCCAAGTACCCGCGCCCCTAATAAGTTCGTAGTTTCGTAGTGAGGACTTTAGTCCTCTTTACCAACAAAGCAAGGACTGAAGTTTTTACTACAGATAAGTTTTATTATGGGCAATTAAGCGAACATTATATCACCCTGCGACACGCAGACAGTCTAAGGCGAATAGGTTTTTATTATTGGCAATTAGACGGACTTGATATTAAGAGTCAATTCAACTTTTGATTGATATCTGCAAAAAGGTTTTGCCACAAAATCGGTCATTACTCATTTGTCATTAGTTGGGAAAAAAGGACCCTTCGGGTATGCCTATGGCTAACGCCACGGCTATCGCCGAACGGCACGTCTTCGACGAACGCCAGTCGCCGTGACAGTTGGAAACCAACTTGGCTGCGCTGGCTCACAAATGACAAAGGACGATTGAGGAATTTATTAACAGTTCTATACCTATGTTCAAGATGCCGAATGTTTTTGCTGTAGAACGTTCGCCTCCATCTGGCACTTTGTGCTAACGCTACCAGGGACGTTCTACAAGCGATCGCTCCAAAAGTGAACGCATCATCAACCAAAAGACCCACTTATCAAACAATTGCAGGAGAAATCATCATGTCCGATGACAAAATTAGACAAATAGCTTTCTACGGTAAAGGCGGTATCGGTAAATCTACCACCTCTCAAAATACCCTAGCTGCAATGGCAGAAGTGGGTCAACGCATTCTGATTGTGGGATGCGACCCCAAAGCTGACTCTACCCGATTGATTCTGCACTGTAAAGCTCAAACCACCGTACTACACCTTGCTGCTGAACGGGGCGCTGTGGAAGATTTGGAACTGGAAGAAGTGGTGATTGATGGCTTCCGGGGTATTAGATGTGTGGAATCTGGTGGTCCTGAACCCGGTGTTGGTTGCGCCGGTCGGGGTATCATTACCGCTATCAACTTCTTGGAAGAAAACGGTGCTTATCAAAACGTAGACTTTGTCAGCTACGACGTGTTAGGTGACGTTGTCTGCGGTGGTTTCGCTATGCCTATCCGTGAAGGTAAAGCACAAGAAATCTACATCGTCACCTCCGGTGAAATGATGGCGATGTTCGCAGCCAACAACATTGCTCGCGGTGTTCTTAAGTACGCTCACACTGGTGGCGTGCGCTTAGGTGGTCTAATTTGTAACAGCCGGAAAACTGATCGGGAAGACGAACTGATTACCACACTAGCATCCCGATTAAGCACCCAGATGATTCACTTCGTCCCACGTGACAACATCGTGCAACACGCCGAGTTACGCAGGATGACAGTGAACGAGTATGCACCTGATAGCAATCAAGCTAACGAATACCGTACATTAGCAGACAAGATTATCAACAATAAAAATCTTGCCGTTCCTACACCCATCGAGATGGACGAGCTTGAAGAGTTGTTGATTGAGTTTGGTATCCTCGAAAGCGAAGAAAATGCTGCAAAACTGGCTGGCGCTGCCGTAGCTCAAGCAGATTCCCAGAAGAAGCAAGAAGATGCTGAAGGCGAAGCACTAGAAGCAGTGAAAAAAGGAAACATAGAAGTCGTTGCTGCAAGCGACAAGAAGTGAGGCTTTTGCTCTGGCGCACTAAGGAGGACAAGACAGGGTGAGCAACAGGCGTGGGTTTAAAAAGCCCGCCTTCCCCCCAAACGTTGAAAGAATGTGGAGTTACTCTGATGGCTAATGCATAGTTCTGTAGTTCCTAGGTTTTCCGTGTCAGCATAAATCTGTCAAAGTTTACGCGGCAAAACGACTACTTTAGTTTTTTGTTTTCTCTTTTTATTGGTTGGTTATGTCTTAGGGAATGGGAAATAGCTCTTTCTCATTCCCTTTTCTCTCTATGTTTCTAGAGATTCCTAGTTTCCGTTAACAGCTTCTACCCATTATCACAACAGAAATGAAAATGACCTACGGAAATATTAACGATCCGCTTAGTGAAGCAGGATGCGAACACAATCAAAAACAGCACAAAGCAAAGAAAGACAAGCCTTGCACACAATTCTCCAAACCTGGAGACGCTCAAGGGAACTGTGCTTTTGATGGTGCAATGATGACCCTAGTACCAATCACCGATGCTGCTCATTTAGTCCACGGACCAAGCGGTTGTGCTGGTAACTCTTGGGGAAGTCGCAGCAATCTCTCTTCTGGTTCTATGCTGTACAAAATCGGCTTTACCACTGATATAGACGAGAGCAATATCATTTTTGGTGGAGCAAAAAAGCTGTACCAAGCAATTTTGGAAGTGGAAAGACGCTACAAACCTGCTGCGGTGTTTGTCTACTCCACCTGCATCACCGCTCTCATTGGTGACGATATTAATGGAGTTTGCAAAGCCGCTGCACAGAAAACAGGAACCCCTATTATCCCCGTAAATTCTCCTGGATTTACTGGTAGCAAAAATCTAGGCAGCCGCGTTGCTGGTGAAGCTTTACTAGAACACGTTATTGGAACAGTTGAACCAGATTTAACCACGCCTTATGATATTAACCTAATTGGTGAATACAATATCGCCGGTGCAATCTGGAAGGTTGTACCGTTGTTGGAGAAATTAGGTATCCGAGTCCTAGGAAAAATTACGGGTGATGCTCGCTATCAAGAAATTTGCTACGCTCACCGGGCGAAACTCAACGTGATCATTTGCTCAAAAGCGCTCTTGCACATGGCAAGAAAGATGGAAGAGCTATACGGTATCCCCTATATTCACGAGTCTTTATATACTGTACAGGACACGAACACATGTCTCAGGAACATTGCTGCAAAATTCGCTGATCCTAATTTGCAAGAGCGTACAGAAAAGTTAATTGCAGAAGAAACTGCTGCTTTGGATGAGGCACTCGCTCCCTATCGCCAACAACTCACAGGCAAACGTGCCGTACTTTCTCCTGAAGTTACCAAAAGTTGGTCTATCATCTCTGCGGTTAAGCACTTAGGAATGGAACTTATCGCTACCAGCACTCTTAAAAGTACTGAGGGAAGCATCATTCTAGAACAGGAGAGTTCTAAGGAAATTCTACAGATAATTAATGAAAATAAAGCAGATATATTAATTGCTGATGGTCGCTATCAATACACTGCCCTCCAAGCCAGAATTCCTTTCCTAGACATTAACCAAGAACATCACCATCTTTATGCGGGTTATGTGGGGATGTTAGAGGTGGCACAAAAACTGTATAAAACTCTCTATAGTCCCGTATGGGGACAAGTATGCAAGTCAGCCCCTTGGGAAACAAACTGGGCAAGTACAGCACATTGCAAGTAAATGAAGTACAATGCTCTTGTCTAAAAGCCGAGACACTAAGCCCTTTTTACTTCTGACGAATGACGACTGAATTGCTGCTATAAGTTCCAAGGTGCAGTGAAAAGAGCTTGCCAACGAAATAATCAGCGATACAGCTTGCAGCACTGCACGATAGAACCAGCCTTCCAAAGCTCCGTCGAACTCACGTTAAATATGCAACGCCCAAAATCATCAAATCGAATTTAGGTGTGCGATTGCCTTTGCCACTGCCCCGAATCGCGATTGGGCACGAGGGCACTGCGCTCCGCGCAATCGCCCGTTCTGCGCCGCCGTGTTCTTCCACAACAGGCTTGCTCAAAGCTCCGTTTTGAGGCAACCGTAGGGAGTGCAGTTGGGCAACAGGGCGCGCTACGCGATCGCGCCATGCAGGGCACTGGCACCTTTGCGATCGCTGAAAGCGGGCGCTCTGCGCCATCGCACCTTGCAAAGGCTCTCAAAGGGAGCATTGCCTTGTGGGGCGCACAGAAAAGCGCTTTTCTGTGCTTGCGGCACTGTTGTTTACCCAATCGCACTTTATTAACTTCCTACAATTGTGTTGCAAAAAACGGTCATAATCTGATAAATATACTTCGTATCTACTGATATATTGTTACAACATAACAGAAATCTCCAGGGTGCAATACCGTAACTGCAAATACATACCTTGAGAGAATTAAATGAATCCTGACAAATCGAATAATCAAAAGTTTATAGTATGTAACCATTGTGGCTATGATACAAATCCTTCCACGGCTAAACGCTGTGTGAAGTGCGGTAAACCCTTGAATCTAACTGTGCTAAACAGCAACAAGGTTGCTAAACCTGAGCCGAAAACTTTGGCAGATTGGCTGTTAACACCTTGGATGATTCGGCTTCTCTCTGGTTTGGTGTTTCTGTTTGTAAGTTGGTTAATCTACTGTGCGTTCGTAACTGTTAACAGTGTGAGCAAGCCCAATGATGTCGGAGTTTACAATTCCAGTGACAGCAATCAGAACACCGCTCCTCAGGTCAAACTCTATAATTCTATGAAAGAGGTGCCGAACGTACCGGAAGGTACATTTAACTACGGCGGTGCTATCCTCTTTGCAACTCTAAGTGCCAACGGCTTAAACGAAGCCATTAGTGCAGCTCACCCCAATTTTCGCCTCCGCTACACCGAACCGAAAGACGCTCGACCTGGTGGCAGACAAGGTATAGCTATGCTGCTCGATGGTAAACTGAGCTTTGCTCACAGTGGAGGAGCTCTCAAGGAGAGTGATTATAGCAACGCTAAACAACGGGGCTTTGGGCTAAAGCAAGTGCCAGTGGCTATTGATGCGGTTGTCTTCTTTACCCATCCAGATATCTCCATTCCAGGACTTTCAGTTGAGCAACTCAAAGACATATATAAAGGTAAACTAACCAACTGGAAGCAGGTGGGAGGACCAGATCTAGCGATCGTACCTTTGGTCAGGGACCCTAAGTCTTCCACTTTATTGAATGACCTTCTTGGGCAAGAAGCTAGCCAAATCAGTTCTAGGGTGCAGTTCATTCGTGATTACACTGATGCTATTCGTAAAGTTGCCTCGACCCCTGGGGGAATTTCCTTTGGAGGAAATGCACCACTTATCGGTCAACGAACAATTCGCCCCCTTGCTATTGCTAAAGCTAATTCCCAAGAATATGTGCAACCTTTCATAGAAGATGGTAAGCGGATTAATACTGCCGCAATCAGGGAGAGCTCTTACCCCATGACCCGGCGTCTGTTTGTTGTGATTCGCCAAGACAGTACAATCGATCAACTAGCTGGGGAAGCCTACGTCAATCTGTTAATGTCGAAAGAAGGTCAGCAGATTGTTGAAAAGGCAGGGCTTATTCCCTTGCGCTCTTAAACATGAACTGTTCTTTATTTAACGCGAGTTCAACGAAAACAGTCTGCCAATGAAATAATCAGGGATACAGCTTTCAGCGCAGTACGATAAAATCAGCCTTTCAAAGCTCTGTCGAAGTCATATCAAGCGCTCGTGAACAGGCTTGATATCAAGTTAAATATAAGGTTTCTCACATGGCTCATATACGCTAGCAACCCCACCCCTTACCCCTAAGCGCAAGCGAGGAGGGGAAAATATCTCCCCCTCTCTGCATAGCGGAGAGGGGGTTGGGGGGTGAGGTTCAGAATCGTACTGCATTCAATTAAGAACCGCTATATGCAATCCCCAAAATCATAAATCCGAATTTAGGTGTGAGTGAAACAAAAACCATGACAAAACTATCCCGGAAATTTCTCAAGCTGGGTTCAATCGTTTTCGCCGCTACATTTTTCGCTGCCAACAGCGCCGAAACTAGCGAAGCCAACCAACCAGTGACTTCTGTTGCTCAGATGTCTCAAGAGTCTCAGAGCCTCGGTCAAGTCACATCCGTTTCTCAATTTTCTGACGTGCAGCCCACAGACTGGGCATTCCAAGCATTGCAATCCCTTGTTGAGCGCTATGGTTGTATTGCTGGTTATCCCAATGGCACCTATCGCGGTAACCGAGCTTTGACTCGTTATGAATTTGCAGCAGGTTTGAATGCTTGTTTAAACCGGGTGAACGAACTGGTTGCCACAGCTACCGCTGACTTAGTAAGAAAAGAAGACCTGGCGACTTTGCAGCGCTTGCAAGAAGAATTCTCTGCTGAACTGGCTACCCTGCGCGGTCGTGTAGATGTCCTGGAAGCCCGCACAGCCGAACTGGAAGCAAATCAGTTTTCCACCACCACTAAGCTCACTGGGGAAGCCATCTTCAACGTGGCTGACGTTTTTGGGGATGATAGAGCGTTTCCTTATGGGTTTTCACCAGATGACTTCAATGGCGTCAATTTAGCAAACCAGACCGCAGCAGTTAACCGAATAGCTGCTTTGACCGGTTTTAATACTGCACAAGCGCAAGCGTTGCTTAACTCTTACGGTGCTGGCAACTTTGCAAACTTAAGTAGAGACTCAGCAGGTAACACCGTCTTTGCCGACCGGGTACGTCTGAACTTTGACGCCAGCTTCTTTGGAAGCGATCGTTTGCGAGTTCGTTTGCAAGCTCGGAATATCACCCCATTTGGTGTAGGTCAAACTGGTACCAACATGACCCGTTTAGGGTTTGACGGGGACGAAAGCAACGATGTTTTGATTGACGACCTGTACTATCAATTCAACCTAGGCGATGCGTTGCGTGTAAATATTGCTGCTGCTCAAACTGAGTTCAACGATAGCATCTTCGTCTTCAACCCCACCTTGCAATCCAGCGGTACTGGTGCTATTTCCCGCTACGGACGATTCAGCCCTATCTACCGGACTGCTGAAAATTCTGCAGGTGTAACACTCACCTTTGGTCCTAACTCACCCATCAGCGCATCGGTGGGTTTTCTAGCGCCACAAGCTAATAGCCCAGATTTGGGTCGCGGTCTTACCAATGGCTCGTTTGCAGCCCTTGGTCAGATTGCGTTCCGCCCTAGTGATGCCTTCAACATTGGTTTGACCTACGTACGTAGTTATCAAAATAGCGAAAGTGGTGTCAACCTCCTTGGTTCCACAGGTAGTTTTAATGCCAATCGCCCTTTCGGTAACTTTGCGACTACGACTAACAACTACGGCATAGAAGCACTCTTCCGTCCTAGCTCGAAATTTGATATTTCAGGTTGGGCTGGTTACACAACCGCAGAAGCCGAAGCTGGACCATTTGAGGGTTCTGATGCAGATATTTTCTACTGGGCTGGTTCTATAGCTCTGCGGGACTTTGGCTCAAAAGGCAATGTCCTTGGTGTTGTCTTTGGTCAACCGCCTAAAGTGACTGACAGTGATGTTATTGAAGACCCTGACACCTCTTATCACTTAGAAGCATTCTACCGCCTGCGACTTAACGATAATATTATTATCACCCCTGGTGTATTGGTCATCTTCAATCCAGAGCACAACAACAACAACGACACGATCTACGTAGGTACACTCCGCACTACCTTCACTTTCTAAAACTGCTCACAGCTTACCGTATCTACAACTGTAACAGACTTAGGTTGAAAACCAAATTGCATTTCACAAGCATATTCTGAGTCTCCCTCAAACCACAATTTATTTAGTTTGCGAGGATCGTTTTTCGGAAAAGATGTTCTTCCATGTAACACGGCTGTATTTTCCAATAACAGAATTTGATTAGCCTTAAGCGTGAACATGATTTGATGATTTGGATCATTAATATAGTTTTGGAAAAGACTAACAGCCTGTTCTACTTGAGGCAGGATTTCAGTTGAGACAAATTTATCAGATCTAAAACGTACTGAAATTCTGCCTTCTTTTTCTGTAAATATCGCTCGTCTAGACGTTTGGTTATCTTTTGTTATGGTGAGTGAACCTGGAGTAAACAATGTTTGCAATTCTTGAGGGTGGTGTTCCATGAAGTATTTATAGACAGATTCAGCGTAAACAACTTGAGAAATTCCCCCATTTTTAGCGGGTATCTCACATTGCAAAGCAACAACTTTAGGCGGTTCAATGTAAAACGTACCATCTGTATGTATTGGATGTGGTTGATTATTATTAGTAAGATCAGTAGAAGAACCTAAATCTAATATTGGTAAAATTCCCTCTTCATCTGATTTCTTATGGTGTCTCTTGACTGAGCCAAAAAATCTCTTTAAAGCTAATAAATTTGCTTGGAGATTGGGCAAATGTTCACAATCAAGTATCACAAACTTAAACGAGTTAAATATATCAAATAGCTTTTCCCGCTCTAGTTCTGACATTTCTGCTACTTTACTAATTTTCAACGTTACCTTGCTTATATCAAACTGAGAAGATTCTAAAACTTCTTTGCTATCTAAAATTAGCTGATTTGATTGAGAGCGTTCCGCTACTTGTGAGTAGGTATCTAAATTTGTATTTCTCATTCTTTTGACCTCTGTCAATTCTAATAACTCCAATCTTTTGTAAAAGATGTTGCGCGACGCCTTAACCTAAAAATAAGACCTTAAGAGCGCCTACAAATGCTGCCAAAAGTACTACCCAAGCAGAAGCAAGCAACCGCTTAGCGGTTAATAATGTAGCTGCTGCGCAAACACAAAGCCAGAAAATATCCTCCACCTTGCCCTGCCCAAGGTTCCAGGCAGCAGCCGCCAACAAACCAATGGTCACAGGGTTCAAAGCAGCGTGAAAGCGATTAATCCAGCCAGGAGGGCGTGACCTTCTTGTCAGCATTGCTATGCCAGCTAGGACTAAGGAAAAGGGACCAAACAGACCAAGTCCTGCAGCCAGCGCCCCTGACAAACCAGCTACTCGATAGCCAATGAGAAAGATTAGGTGCAAGTTTGGACCTGGGGCTAACTGACTCAGTGCAAAGGCTTGTACAAAATCTGCATGACTCATCCAACCGTGGGCAACAACCAAGCGCTCCATCTCTGGAATTCCCGTCACGGCACCACCAATGCTGATTGTTGCCAGATAAGCAAAGGTTAAGAATAGATCAAACAGCACGTTCATATTTTGCCTCTGTTCTCCCTGTTGTCCCAGCAATAAAGGACAAGCCCCATAGACACGATAACCAGGTAAACAGGTACTCTGAAAATACCTACCAGGACAAATGTAACGACTGCGACTAGCAAGCGGATACGCTCGTTCAGCGCTGAGCGAGCTAGCCTCGAGATCGCCCCCAATAACAGCCCAATTGCTGCCGCTGCCACGGAGTTAAGTGCCCCTTGAACCACTGGCTGTTGAGGTATCTTTGCCAACAGATCAGATACTACCAACACCAGAGTTGCACCAGGCAGCAACAGAACAATGGGGCAAAGCAGGGCACCCCAAGGTCCCTTGAAGCGCCACCCTAGATAGGTTGAGAGGTTGGTGCCATTGGGTCCTGGCAAACACTGACACCAATTAAAGGCTTCCAAATACTCCTTTTCGTTTAACCAGCCACGCCTAGAAAAACTATCCAAAATGTGGACGGGTACTCCTCCGCCGAAAGCTGTCATTCCCACGGTGGCGAATAAAGCGACAAGCTGCAAGAGCGAAACTTCTGTGGTGTTTGCTTCTCCCTCTAGGACCTGAGATGTCTGTTCGTCTTTGTGGGCGATCGCCATAGCTTTGTCAGAAGCTGTTGGACGTTGTTTTGTAGCTTCCAAATCATCCATTCGCTTTTCAGGAAACCTTTTTTACAAAAGCCGTTTTTTATCTACAATTCCGTTACATGACTTGAGAAGCTTAACTGCGGCGTGAGAGAATCTGTTTCAGAATGCCGTCATACAAGTGGACGCGCGCTTCCAGTACCCGCATTGCACCAGCAAAAACTTTCTGCAAATCTTGAGAATTACATACATATGGCATCCCAGCGGCAAACCACCCGTCTGCATGATCTCCATCAATTGCACAATGGATAACAAAAAACTTCACCAGTTCTTCGCTTAATCCACGTCGCAATAGGTGATCCAGAACTCGGCTGTGGTGCAACGGTACCGACAGTTCCAAAGCACCCATCCCACCAACGCCGTAGTGTAGACCATCGGCAAACCAACACAGGCTTACCTGAGTGTTGAAGAAGTGACAGGTTTCTGGGTTAATATCCTCTGGGCGTAAGCCACCAAAGTAATTCAATAGTGGTGTGAATAAATTTGGGTGCGCCTCCGAAAAATCACCTCTGCCCATTTCATCATAGATGTTCCTGAACAGTTCTTCGCGCATCTTAAAAGGCACAGAAAGACTGTAAGCAGCAATGTGCAGATGAAAATTTTCTGTATATACCCAGTGATTTGCCAGAAAATAACGTATTTCCTCGTCACTCAAATCGTCATTGTCAAACAACAGGAACAGAGGGTGATAGTTGACTCGGTGATTTTTAATCTGCTGCTTGAGCCATGGTAAGAATACTTCAGCGTTATTGATTTCTTTGGGCACCTGTTGCTGTGGCAAGTATTGCTGCTCAACCCGTTCAATCGTGTCACGTATGACCCATTCTTTCAAGGAACGAGTTGTACCTAGTCCATGACCATTTTGAAGCAAGTGCTGATTCATCCTGAATAGCATGTACTGCAGTTCTTGCCAAGCAGTACTATTTTTGTTCTTGAAAGCTTGGTGGGCAAACTGTTCTAATACCTGCACAGATGCCTGTAAATTTACTATTTGAAAATCCTCTAATAAAAAAGCTTGAATCTTTTCTGGTTGCTCAGTTTTTAACGCTGTAAAATTCATTGTTAGCCCCTGATTGGTAATTTTGAGCCAGAAATTGTATCATTTGTTCTTCGGTAAAGAAGGCACTATTCAACAATTGGTAATAGCGAGATATGACATCCTGAATATCAATGTGCAACTTCTGGCTGCGTGATTGCCATTCGTTAACCATCAGAAAGAAAATTTCGTCGGCTTTGTCCTGATTTACCTCAATACCAAGGGTTTGTAATTTTTCCTGATTGTTCTTCAAAAACCAACGGATACCGTCTCGCCCACTACGAACACCGAATGCTTTATTTAATTTAGAACCGATGAAACTTGGATCAATGACATCGTAGATAGTGGGTGCTTTTTGAAGCACTTCGTTACGACTGCTGCTATATATGCTATGGGTAATGACCCCCGTTACAGCTTGGGTAGGGCACTCCATTAACCCGTAGGTTTTCTCGAGCAAACGGCTGAGTTCATAAAGCTTGTCGTAGTGAAAATCAGGCAAAGTAATGCCATATAGATCGTGCAACGCCAAGGCAACTTCAGCCAAGGGTGGATGTCCAGCGCGACTAGCAAAACCTCCCACTGAGATATCAACTCCTTTGAGTCCGGCTGACAAACCCAACATGGCATTGCCAGTAGCTAGACCAAAGTCGTTATGGAAGTGCCCCCAGAAGGATATGTTGGGATATGCTTTCACCAACGAGGAAACGTAAATCTCGATTTGTTGTGGCAAGCAGGTACCGGCTGTATCGACCAATCTGATCTGTTTTATTCCGTGTTTGGCACCAATATCGATAACTTTCTTGACGTGGTTAATATCTGCGCGGAAGCTATCCAACAAACCTAAAATAATACCTCCGCCTTGGTACTGCTTGAGCGTCGGCAGAAAATCCTCAAACCATTTTATATGTATTTGTTTCTGCTCCTCTATAGTCAAGGTACTCCAATTTTCGCTATTCCACACTGCCTCTGGTTCCTTGGCAAGGATTTTCCAGAAAATATGCTTAATCTGTTGATTGGACGTAGTATGGACGGCTATGACCCAGACATTTTTTAATGATTCTCCCAGTTCTTCATTCAGAATTTGGAATGACCGACGCAGATCCTCTCCAACGTAAGAGAGAACTATAAACCGAGTCTTTTGAGATATCTCTCCTTGTTTCTGTAATTCTACCAACCTCTTCAAAAGTTCAATACTGTGAGGTACATGGGGTAAAAAACCGATGACTAGCGAACGGATACCAATCTCTGAGATTGCTTTTCCTAGTTTGCATTTATCATCCAAACTAGGCGATATGCTCGACCTTTCAGCACCCTCACGCAGGGTTTCATCCATCAGATCGATAGAGTCTTGAAAATTTAACACAATATCATCGCTTAAAACTTGATTTGCGAAAGAAGTGAAAACCATAATCTCTCCTTATGCAGTATGCTCGGACTTAAGCTTGATACCAAGTTGAATAGGACGAAGCCTCTTATGCCCTAGCTCTACATTTTTAGGAAGATACACGTTGTATGCCTGGAAGTGTTTGATATCTGAAGGTACATCAACAAGGCGCAACAGGTCATTTGTTGAGTCATCCCATATCCAAGCTTTATAGAGAGTCCGAGGATGATTCATGTCGTGCAAAGTAATTGTGTCACGACCATGCAGCATACGGTGATTATCTACAATAATGATTTGCCCCTCGGTTAGCAAATGGTACTTTTGGAACTTAGGATTAAGGAAATAATTATCAATAACATGTTTCACAGAAGAATAAGCCCAAGGCTCGACGTACATCGTATCTTGACGAAAACGAACTCGCCATCTTCCAGATGAAAGCTGCTCGAAAAGAGGAGAGTAGGTTGAAAAGTATTTGGATTTGCAATAACTTACAGCTCTCGGTTGAGTAACAATTTTGAAGTGTTCTGGTTCTTGATCCCAAAGCCGCTGCAAAATTTCTTGACCATCGACTAAGAAATTAGCTCCTCCTTGTTCTGCTGGTCGAACACACAGAAGTAGGAAAATACTTGGTGGAGCAATTCTTACGACTTTATCATTGACAACAGCAACACCATCGATGTGAGAAGCATCTGTGTGTAGCGCAAGCTCGTCTGTGTACCCATAGTGATATTCGCGAAAGGTATGTGAGTTACTTGCATTCTCGGTTACCATATGCTCGGTTACCAGTTTGTTAATTCCGGTATCATCAGCATTAGGATGATTTTTAATGTAACCAAAAAATAGAGAAATTTTTCTCAAGGTACTCTGCGATGCATCCCAGGCTTGAATGATTGCAAATCCATCTTTTTCAATATGTTCATAGATTGCAGGAACCTGAGCTTGAAAGTCATCCATGCTACTGCAGTTGATGACATCAAGAGTTTGAACATCAGAAATATCCGTCATATGTGAATATGGTTGCTATGGCGATCGCCGCCCGTATCTTGCAGCCATTCGGCAAGAGCATCAAGTTGTCCAACGCATTCAAGAACCGCTCATTGTACTAAATCCCCGCACCATCCAAAAACTCTTCAATCACCAAATCACTGTTGCACTTACCATTGTCCGTTTGTGCGTCGCCGGCTTCCATTGCGTATAAAGATGAGTGCATCCCTAACTTTTCGACTTGTTTGTCTGATAACTGCGCTTCTAACTCTTGGATCTGTTTCTCTAAAGTTTTAACGCGTTCAAATAAGGCGCGAATCACTTCTGCTTCCACATCCCGCAGTTTATTGTGAGCAAGAAGAAAATCAGTGCTTTCCTCGTCCTGACGGGTAACACGCCCTGGAACCCCGACTACAGTAGTGTTGCTAGGCACATCTCGCAGTAGTACTGAACCTGCTCCGATGCGGACATGATCCCCAACATGAATGTTGCCCAATACCTTAGCGCCTGCGCCCACAACGACATGATTCCCTAAAGTGGGATGGCGCTTTCCTGTCTGTTTTCCTGTACCACCTAGGGTAACTCCTTGGTAAATCAGGCTGTAATCACCCACCACTGCTGTCTCGCCGATCACTACTCCCATACCGTGATCAATGAAAACTCCCTTGCCAATGTTTGCTCCGGGGTGAATTTCAATCCCAGTGAAAAACCGACTTATATGGGAAATAAAACGAGGTATGAAGGGAATCCCTATTTTATAAAGCCAGTGTGCTACTCGATGGAAGAGTATCGCTTGAAGACCTGGGTAGCAAAACAACACTTCCAGCCAATTACGGGCTGCTGGATCACGCTCATAAATTGTTTGCAAATCAGTTAATAGCATACTTTGTTCCTATTTGGAGAAGCTCATAAGCAATTCATAAGGTACGGCACTCGGATAGCCAGTTCCGAGAATCATCCTGGCAGGACGCTATCTGTGATAATGTGTATCAGTACTACACTCCACAACGCTCATTGCACAATTGGTGCATACCTCCACAGGTGCTGGCTCCCCTAGACTTAGTCTCAATAAATAAGCCGGGTGCGTAAGTTGTGCGATAAATGAACTCATTTATGGAAATTGTGTTAGACAATCTACGGTAAGTCGATAAAATTATGGTTTTTTATAGGCAGTTTCTGGGATGTGATAACATCCAACACTTCCATAAGAACTAATTTCTCATAAAATAACGATAAGTTCATCGACTAACAGTAGTATATTGAGTACGGACTTGAATAGCCAAAACTACACTCTTTTGGATCTGTCTTCCAAAGTAGAATACGCGCTGCTGGCACTTCTAGAACTGGCTAGCAATAAGGGAAAGAGAGCCCCTCTAACTATGAGTGAAATCACTGCTAAGCAACCGATACCGGAGCGATATCTGGAACAAATTCTTACCAGTTTGCGGCGAGCAGGTGTTGTACAGAGTCATCGTGGCTCAAGAGGAGGCTTTGTTTTAGTTCGTGAACCTTGGCAAATTACTTTGCTGGAAATTGTCACTTTGGTGGAAGGCGAACGCAAAGAGAGAGAATTCTCTGTTACTCCGACTTTGGAAAGGAATTTGGTTCATGAAATTTGGGAGCAAGCCAATAGCGCATCTGTTGAGGTTTTGCGCAGCTATACACTGCAAGACTTGTGTCAGCAAAGAGAGGCTCGCTTGCAGCAGGGTCCAATGTATTACATTTAGACACTTTCGGGGTCACCGTATGTCCATAGCAAAAGATTTTACACACTTAGGCAGACGAACTCTAGTTCGCTGGAACGAGATTGCCTAACACTAGGAGGTGATTGCGTCGAGGCGATCGCCCGAATGCGGGCACTTGGGTGCCATCGCTCACAAAGCAGCCACTTTTATCAAAGATTTCATTCGATTAAAGCGCAGGGTGTAGGAGAGCCAGCAGTGCGGGAGGGAAACCTTCCGCAGGCGACTGGGGCTTTTGGGGCGCGGCGAAAAATGCTACTATTTTTCTCACTCCACCCTACAGTTTATGCCCAGTTTCATCACAGTGTTGAAAGCAGAAAGCCCACCAGGGACAAGTTTCCTGAGTCAACTTCTCCCGTCCTTTAGAGGTGGGAGGAATGCGACGGCACTTTTAAGTGCCGCCCCCATCTTTCGACTAATTCACTAATGCTGATACCTTCAGATTCAGCCATCTGTTTCATTTTGTCCCAAGTACTAGGGGTAATCCATATCCCCTTTTGTATCTTCGTTTCTTCATAGAAGAGTGGCTCATCTCTCCGAGCTTTTCTTTTTGGTCTAGGATTTGACATACTTAGCTCCATGCATTAAGCTAATGGTAGGTCGATAAAGGTTTCGGAGTCAAGATGCAAGTTAGCTATCAGTACAAGTTACGTCCGAAGCAAAGTCAATCAAAAGTCATGGATTCGTGGTTAGATATGCAACGCAGTCTCTTTAACTGGTTTTTAGCTGACCGAATCGACGGCTATTGTCAAACCTTTATCATGGGCGAGTATTGCGATATCAGGACAAAAACTGAACGCTGTCCGCTGACTTGCTCATTGAGTAAAAATTCAAACCTGCACAATCCTTGGAAAAAGCCAGATAAAGACGGGTTAACCAAAAAGCGTTCTGCAAGTTTGATGCAAGATGCTTATCTAGCAGAAATGAAGCAGCTTAGACCGTGGTACAAAACAATTCATTCAAACGTGCTACAGATGCTGGTTAAGCGTCTCGACGCGGCAATGGAAGGGTTCTTTAAGCACAGTCGCGGCTTTCCTTCATTCAAGAACAAATCTAACTTCCGTTCTTTTCAGTACAAACCAGGTGATATTAAGCTTGATGGCAACAAAATATATCTGCCATCTATTGGGTGGATGCGTTTCTATAATTCTCGTCCTATCCCGCAAGGATTCCAAATTCGTAGTGTGACGCTGCGCAAAAAAGCAGACGGATGGTATACAAGCATATTAATCAGGGACGATTCAGTTCCTGACTTTCCAGCCCCAAAAGAGGTCAAAACTCTCGTGGGGCTGGATATGGGACTAACAAAGCTTGTTCATTGTTCAGATGGGTCTGACTTTGCAAATCCCCGTCCTGCCACATCAAAGAAAAGTAAGCGTACTTTAAAAATCAGGCAGCGACGCTTATCTAGGAAGAAGAAAGGTAGTGCTAACCGTAAGAAGGAAGCACAGGAAGTCAGCAAGCTCCACAAAAAACATGCTGATAAACGCACTGCTTATCAATGGTTTGTCGCTAACAAGGTAGTCAGGAAGGCAGATGCCATCAGCGTAGAGGACTTGAACATCAAGGGGATGAAAGCAAAGTGTAAGCCCAAACCTGATGACGTTAAACAAGGTCGTTTCCTCAAAAATGGTCAATCTGCTAAACGCGGATTAAACCGTTCCATTTCAGATGCTTCGTGGGGGACTTTGATAGAAAAAATTCAGTACACGGCTGCAAAGTCGGGAAAAAGTTTTTTCAAGGTAGACCCAAAAAACACAAGTCGCACTTGTTCTAAGTGCGGGGTGATAGATGCCTTATCTCGCTTTGGAGAGAAGTTTATTTGTACGTCATGTGGTCATGAGGCACATGCAGACAAACAAGCAGCTCTCAATGTGAAAACAAGAGCAATTAAAGGCAACCAACTGGTTATCAAAAAAATTAAAAAGGTACGCAGGGACTTTGCGAAACCCAAACAGATAAACGCTGTTTGAAACGCCCAACCCTGAATCAACAGGGATTAAAAGGAGACACCGTGCCAGTAATGGCAAACGCGGCGTGCCTGGGAACCCGCCAAACTCAGTACAACTGAGTCTATGGGATAACGCGAAATTGGTATATTCGCGTGAATCCCACCCCTTCTAGGGGTGGGTGCGTCAATCAACTATGACTGTGTTCAACGAGTCCAGAGGAACTGTAAACACGTAATAGACAACCCCAATTCCCAGAAGTATGACAGCGAGGCTGGAGAGGATGACCCATCGGTCTGCTGGTTCGTAAGTATCCTCGTCGATGTCGCGACGAACAGTTAGGTAATGCTGACCTGAAAGCAGTACTGTTAACAAACCAACTAATGAAAAGGCTAAACCTAACTTCCAACCATTACCAGGTGCTTGAGGTGCCAGAGGAGGACGGAGGATACGCAAGCGGACAATAAGAACACCAAACCCCATCAGGGCAATTCCACTCCTCATCCATGCTAGATAAGTACGTTCGTTTGCTAAATGCTCTCGCACTCTATCCGAACTCGGTTTCTTTGTCTTTTCTTTTTCTGAAGCTTCTCCATTAGCCTTCATAAATTTAAATGGTAGCTGCATTGACACAACCTTTTAATCTCTTCTATGAAACTGAGCAAAATCTATTTTTATAAAAGTTAATCTTGCTCTTCTAAATTTTTTTAAGAGTATTCCAAGCTTAATAATAAGAATTAAAATGTTTATTTTAATTTCTTGAACAAGCAATAAACTTTATTTGTATTATACAGCAAACTTAATAAAATTTTAAGACTTTTATTATGTTAATTTTAAAGAAGACTGGTATTACAATCATTTGTCATAATTGAAGTTGAGATCTTTTTTGAGACGAAGTGGAAAGTCGAGGTCACAGAACCTGAGATTTCTTCGTCTTTCCAATCGTTTTTTCCTTTCTAAATCTCAGGGATTTTTCTGTGGGGTCATTCTGATTTCTGAATTCTAAGTTTTTTTCAATTTTTTTCAACTTCAGATGCAACTTCAGGTGTTTTCCAAAGGTTCTTACTTACACTCAGCAAGGAGAAAAAGCTTATTACTAAAGTGAGTACAGCCAAAGCAGGATTTTCCAAAGTGTGACAGTCCACTAAAATCAAAACTCCCAACCCAATCAGAACGAAGGGAACAAGTTGATTACCGTAGCGGGTTAGGACATCAACCATCATAGGTATGCGGGTTAACTGGTATGCTGTATAACACCAAACTGCCACGAGTGAGAAAAATACTCCCAGGATGACTGCCAAACTCTCCCAGGTACTGCTAGCAAATAACGGTGCGTAAATAGCGATGTTGTCACTTCCATTAGCAACTGTCACAGCAGCAACACTATAAGTTTGGGGAGACAAAAAGCTAGTTAACCAAGATCTATCAGACTCTTCTTTTTCTACCTGTACTTCAGAATTATCGTTATCTTCCTGGTTTAGCCAACGACTGATGCCAATCATAATCGGAGCAATGCCTAGTAATCCAATCCAAGGTTCGGGTAGGATGAGGCTACCGAAGAAACTGGGTAAGCTAGCCATAACCAAGGCACCGAAACCAAGGTATTGACCCGTAACTATGTGACGACTACGGAACATTGCATTCACCTGCGAGAAAAACAGGGAGAGAATGACAATGTCGTCGAGGTTGGTAGCAGCGAAGGCAGACAGCCCTGTGGGAATTGCTGTGTATAAGCTCATTTCTGTTTGTCCTTTGTTCTTATCTTTTGCTTGCGTTGTCTAAGCTGATGTTAGATTTCGTCATCAAGCGATGAACGAATCGAATCACCACTGAAGGAGTTGCTTGCTTTGCCGTGATCACCCAATGAAGTTATACAGTTTTCACTTTATTGCTACCCATCAGTAGAAGCAAATATTGTTTTTTGTTAAAGTCATAGATTAAATTTATGAATGGTTCTACCTTTTGTAAAATAAATAACGCTCATAATTTGTCATTTACGTTACAAGCAGGAGGTTGACCTTAAGCCTTAATTTGAGGCAGCAACGTTTGTGGTATGTTTGACTGTCAACAACCCAGGTCTAAAGACACGCTTGCTTCTAGCCTAAGACTCGACCATAGTTGACCAGACTGAGTTCTTAACTGAACTACGTTATTGGCAAGTGTTCAAGTTCCTACCTTGGAATGCGAAGCTAGTTCCAAGCTCTAGAAATTGAGGATTAAACAGGTTTATTGGGTTAAGCCAGTGTCTTTGATAAGTGCCGACCAATAACATTGTCGAAGCTAACTTTACTCCCGTAAGGGAAGGCTCTACGGAGCAAAACCGTTATGCGTACAGGGTGAACGAGTTGAGATGGTAATTGTCAAGCTCGAAAGTACATTACAAAAGTACACCGAATCCAGTAACCCCAAGGCGGTAATGGAGTAAGGCGACTAAAGTCGCTCGTGTCGTTTTCCTCTCAGGTCGCGCATACTCGCTCGTTTCCCACATCCCGCGAAGTTTTATGAAAGTTTTTAATAGTTTTATTTCTAACTCAGTAAATAAACAGGGAGCTACTTATGAAGTCACCACTGATAACTGATACTACTTTGCTCTATCTTTTTAACTACGCTTAGGTAGAGAAGTTGAAGCCAACTATGTCAGCAAAACTTGAATTTTAACAACGGTATTTTTCTATAATTACCGTACAATACTATACGATATATTAGCCGATAGTGGCGAAAATAAAACACCCAAGAAGTCTTAAAGAGCCAAAATGACGCTTGAGCAGTTGCGAATTTTTTTAGCAGTTGCGGAAGTCATGCACTTTACGCGTGCCGCAGAAACGCTTTACATTACTCAGCCCGCTGTCAGTGCAGCCATTCAAAGCCTGGAAGCAGAATATGGGGTGAAACTATTCCATAGGATTGGTCGCCATATCGAAATTACTGATGCTGGGAAGTTGCTCCAAATGGAAGCGCAGAAAATTCTTGACCAAGTTTCTTTGACGGAGCGTGGCTTACGAGAATTGAACAATCTGCAACGAGGTGAGTTAAAGCTGGGATCAAGTCTAACTATCGGTAACTACTGGTTACCAGACAAAATTAGCCAGTTCAAGCGCCAATATCCCGGCATCCACATCGATTGTAGGCTCGGTAATGCAGAAGAAATTTGCGAAGGGACAGCGACAGGGCTTTTTGATTTTGGTTTAGTCACAGGAGACGTGAAACCTTCACTAAGGAACTCTTTGGAACAGGAAGTTGTGGGGAGCGATCGCCTACAAATTGTTGTCGGCACATCTCACCCCTGGTTTGATCGCACAGAAATTTCCCCACCGGAACTGCATGACACCACTTGGGTGATGCGAGAGTCAGGTTCGGGAGCGCAACAAATGTTTGAGCAAGCGTTGCAAAATTGGGGAATTGACCCAGCACAATTGGATGTTGTTTTCGTCTTGAGCAGTAGCGAAATGGTAAAGGCAGTCGTGGAAAGCGGTGTTGGTGCTGCTGCAATTCCTGAATTGATGGTCAGAAAAGAACTACTGCTGTCTACACTTCACCCAATTCATATCGTAGATAGAGGTTCTGGTACAAAGCTAGAAATTGTTCAACCTGTTTGGAAGCTCAAACACCGACAGCGGTTTCAGACTCGAATTGCCAATGCTTTTGAACAAATTTTGACGCAATACGCTATGGTATAGGCGTCTACTCAGAAAAGTAAAATACACCAAAACTCAATTTTTTGCTTTTTCAATCACTTTATTTTATCAAAACGACAAACAAAAGTATTTGCTTTTATGAAAGCTCTTCTTTATACTAGAAGAGCCATGCCAAAATAAGGTTTCCCATACATTGCCTGCCTGATTGTGACCCAAATTCTATTGTTTGGGCTGATATTCGGCCTCATTGCAGGAAATAACAAAATGGGTCTATTCTCTCTTGCATATGGAACTCTCTAATAAATTTGAGTATGCAGTTCTCTCTCTCGTAGCGCTAGCCGGTTGTTATGCTACTGGTGAATCTTTGCAGATCCGTGAAATAGCAGCGCGACAAAATATACCAAACCGCTATTTAGAAGAAATTCTTGCCACATTAAGGCGTGGAGGTTTGATAAAGAGTATACGCGGCATCAAAGGTGGATATATTCTGGCACGAGATCCACGCAAGATGACTCTTCTAGATGCTTTCCGTTGCATAGAAGGATTAGACGCTGTGGGGCGTGAGCAAAATTCCACTTCCACAACAGTAGAAACTGAAGTCATTCAGGAGATGTGGCAAGATGCGCGTCAAGCAGCTTACTCTGTTCTGGAAAAGTATACGCTCCACGACCTTTGTGAGCAACGGGAGAAACGACGACAGATAGAACTGATGTACTACATATAAGTAATTTGTAATTCGTAATTCGTAATTCGTAATTAAGTTGTTAATTATGAATTACAAATTGTTATCATCTTTTACAAGAATACCCAAACATAGACAGCTAGCTAGGAGTTTGATTGGGTTCAGAGCGTCACTTTTTAAAACAATAAAAGTCCCTAATCCTATCAAAACAAAAGGCACAACATAATTGGCGTATTGAGTTAGGATATCAGCTATTCCTGTTTGATAAGTTAATTTGTATGCAGAATAGCACCAAACTCCTATAAGCAAAAAGAAGACCGCTAGAATCACCAAAAAACTTCCTAAGTCGGTACTTGCAAATAACGGTATGTAAACGCTAATATTATCGCTACCGTTAGCAATAGTGATAGCTGCCACACTGTAGGTTTGGGGAGAAAGAAAACTAGCAAAAGCCCTGTCTTCTAATTGTTCTGTTTCTGCTGCAGCTTCCTCTGAAGAATCTTCTTGATTTATTAAACTGCTGATACCTATAGCAATAGGAATTAAACCTAGTAATCCAATCCAGTTTGGCGGTAAGACTAAACCACCAAATAAACCAGGGAGACTGGCAATGACAAGTGCTGTGAACCCTAGATATTGACCTGCAATAATTTGCCTACGAGTGAAGGTAGAATTTACCTGAGAAAAAAAGAGCAAAAGGATAACAATATCATCGATGTTAGTGGCGGTGAAGGCAACTATCCCTGTGCTAATTGCAGAAATTAACTCACTCATGTATCTATAACAATCCTATTTGATTTATGAAAATCAAAACGCTAAGATTCCCGACTTCTTCAAGAAGTCGGGAATCTTATTATTCACGAATAATTTAGGATTGCTATATACCATAATTTAAATTTTAATAATTTATGATTTGATATCATCATATTTTATGATTATTGACCATGAATCAACTTTGGACAGCTTTGACTGAAAGTGTCATCGCCTTCGTTGCCACCAATATTGATGATATCCTTATCTTGTTACTATTTTTCTCACAAGTCGATGGCAATTTTCGACGACGGCATATTGTCATTGGTCAGTACTTTGGTTTTGCAGCTATCATCATTGCCAGCTTACCAGGGTTCTTTGGTGGCTTGCTAGTCCCACGAGAATGGATTGGATTTCTGGGATTACTACCTATAGCAATTGGTTTCAAGCAACTGGTGCAAAAAGAAGAAACTACGGAAGTTCAGACAGTAACCACTGATTTCCAGCAGTCTTCATATAGTCACCCCATAGTGTCTTTTTTCTTGAGTCTTTTACATCCTCAAACTTATAAAGTCGCAGCGGTAACACTTGCTAATGGTGGTGATAATATCAGTATCTACATACCCTTATTTGCTGGTAAGAGCTTTACCAGTTTGGGAGTGACTTTAATTGTATTTTTTCTACTGGTAGCGGCTTGGTGTGCTATTGCTTATGTATTAGCTCGTCAAGGTGCGATCGCTTCTATGTTAAGCCGCTATGGTAGAGCTGCTGTTCCTTTTGTGTTGATTTCCTTGGGTCTTTTGATCATGTATGAAAGAGGAACATTCAGCCTATTATTTCGCTCACACTGGGGAAACTAACTTATAACTCACCATAAGCAAGAGTGTGTAAATGATAAACCGCAGTGGACGTTGAGGCGCAAGCTGGCAAAGTTTAGCACCAACAAGTACCCCAGGTACAGAGCCTAACCATATTGGTAATACCAAACTCCAGTCAACTGTCCCAAGGGTGAGGTGTCCAAGGGCAGTAAAAAATAATAAAATTGCTGCCTGTGAGATATCTGTACCGACTAACTTACGAGCATCTAGCTGGAAAAAGGCAATCAGCACCAATGCAAACATTGAACCGGAGGAGACACTCGTAAGACCAACTAAACAGCCTAAAACCGCTCCTACACTCATTGCTAAAGCACGACCTAACTTTGTTTTTAAGTCAAACTTTGGCAGTTCTGGTAATTTCACATTGGGGAAAAATGTCAATAGCAGCAGTTGTGCGAGTGCTGACAAGGTGACAAACAGAATCATCATCCCAACCAATTGCAGCATCATGTGGTCTAGGTTATGATCTCCTGTTCGTTTAACGAAGTGCAAAATTCCTACGCCAAACAGCGATCCAGGAACGCTGCCAAAGGCAAGCCATTTCACCACTTGCACGTCCACAGTTTGCTGTTTCCAGTGCTTGAAGCCGCCGACAAACTTCATCAACGTGGCAGCTACAACATCAGAACTCACAGCGATCGAAGGCGGAACCTGGAACAAAAAAATAAGCATTGGCGTGATCAGAGATGCTCCGCCAATGCCTGTTAAACCTACAATAATACCAATGAAGAAGCTGAATAGGGGTAGTAATGAGTAATTCATACTGCTGTTCTAGTACCAGGGTTTGATGGTGTTTTATTTCTGAGGTGAAACTCAGCGTCATAGATACAATCCCCTGTTGCGTATTTATTCCAAAACTCAATCGGCTTACCGTACTTTAACTTAAAAAGTGGTCAAACGTCCAGAGTAATGGCACATATGGGCATCTTTTTTTTGCTACCAAAAATTAATCGTCGGTTCCAAGCTGTATAATCCCCAAAACTTGATACAAAAAGGGGACAAATAAAACCTCTCGCCACCTCTGTGATGCTTTGGGGGGATGCGGCTGGCAGTGAAGTCCATATATTAGTCGTAGAAATTCTGTTAGGTTTTGTTGAAAATGTCTAATACGAATGGAAGCAAGCTTATCCCGTCGTTCCTCAACTTTTCTCAAAAACTGCTCGTTTCCCGTTGGCGTTCTTTATTGTTGCTACTGATAGGGATTTATTTACCTTTACAAATCTTTGGGTTGCTGGCACTAGAAGTCTGGAAGCATGAAGGTGGTTTTCCTTGGGATATGTCGGTTCTCGTAGCAATTCACTCTACAGCACAACCGCAACTGGATGTGATCGCCGTAACGCTGACTAAGTTTGGGTCGTTTCGGATTGTGTTTCCGGTAGTTAGTGTTCTAGGGCTGGTGTTGTTAATTCAAAAACGGTGGCGATCGCTTACCTATCTACTCACCAGTGTGGTGGGAAGCGGGATCATCAACCGCACAGCAAAGGAATTCATGCATCGAGTGCGTCCCCACCTGTGGGATTCACAAGCACCAGAGTTAGACTTCTCTTTTCCCAGTGGTCATTCCATGACGAGTATGACGTTGGTGGCAACTCTAGTCATTTTGACATGGGGTAGCGTTTGGTGCTGGGTCATTCTGATTGTTGGAAGCTTATTCGTATTGGCTATTGCCTGGACACGACTTTATTTAGGGGTTCACTTTCCCAGTGATATTTTGGCAGGCTGGATGGTTTCTATAGCCTGGGCAATTGGCGTCAGTCTAATTATTAGACCTCATTTGACAAAGGTATCGATTGTCAATGAAACTCCTGCTGCGGAGGAAACTACATTACAAAGTTGAAAGCAGTAAAGCCTACGCCTAAGTCCTAAACCCTGAGTCCTTACGGACACGCTGCTTTGAACCGATGGAGACAGACAGTTACCTGCGGAGGGTTTCCCTCCTACAGTACTGTCCTCATGAATGCGTATCAACGTATCACAAGTCTGTTTAGATTTTTCAGGTGATGTCTAGCGACAAACTGCTGCGCGTCTACCCACCTCTACCTTACCAATAGTTTGCCTTGACTTCTTGCTGCTGCGATCGCCGCAGGCGGGCACTCCGTGCCATCGCACTACCATTAGCCGTAAAAACTTTAATTCCTGGCACAGTAACATAATCACCATCATCGGTAATTATCTGCATAACTGCTGCTTTGTCCATTGCCTCCAGTATTAGCAAATCATAACCATCAAGCAATTGTGTTTGAAATCTTGTCAGCGCCGCATTGCTTGTTTCTTCGCTAATCAAAATATCAGTGCATATCGCAGTCGATGTCACCTGACTCCAAGCCGCTTGAACTTCAGCTACAACTTTCGCTCTTTCTGTTGGGTAGTTATGGCGGTATTCCTTGGATGAAAATTTAGGATTAGAAGAAAATATTCGTTTTTCTGTTTGCTCGATGTTGTGTGCTAATTCTGCTAAAGAAAGACCGGAGTATAAAAGCAATGAGTTAGCAGAAATGGCTTTTGCTATGTAGGAAGGATATTCTGTAATTTGATAGTTGAGTGAGTAAATACTGGCATTAGTGTAAGTATGCCAGTACCAAGCATTAGTATCTACTAAAAAGATGTCTTCTTTTCTCGGAGTGTCAGACCGGATATCAACTACCTCTGCCTGAACTATGTAGTTAACTGGCATTAAAGGGTATTAGCCTGTTCGCTGATTACTTGGTCTAATCTACTACGGAAATCAGGATCGGAGTAATACCGCTTTGAGTTTTCGATCACTAACTTGAGTATTTGCTTACCAACTGGGTTGAGGTTAGAAACCTTCAACAAGCGGTTGAGGTTTTCCGGTTGGATATCTCTGAGTAATTGTCCAATAGCGAAGTTGAAGAATGGAGAAGCAAATATTTCCACTCCTGCAAAGTCGAGTTCTACAGGTCGGTCTGCTTGCAATTCTGAATGAACCAAAGCATACACCTTTTGACCATCCCCAGGTGTAATACAGTTTTTGCCTATTAGGGTTAGGATTTCGTGTTTCATAGCCCGCACATCCCCCTTAAAACAACGGCTCATCATCTGGTTCAAGCTCCAAGGCATAATACGATTCGTCGCACAGGAGTGTAATGTTTACCAGTGTTCCTCCAAAGAAACTTTGTCTATTTTCGTAAATTTCTTGTTTTTCATCTATTGTCGCACATCCATCATGGCTTAGAATTTGAAGATTTCCCTTATTTACATGAACGAATTGTTTTAAATAGTCAAGACCAATACCACCTGTCACTCGTCCACCCCTGGTAGTTGTTCCCTTTTGAAAAGCCCATTGCAATGCTTGGTCTGCTGGTAAGTTCGGGTTTTTCTGGAAATCGCGCACATTCTGGGGGATTCCTACGCCAAAGTCAACCACAGTCAGTTTAAGTTCTTTGAGGTCGGGATAATGTTGTCCGCAGCTAAAGACCCCTATCTCCGTCCGTCCATGTTCAAAAGCATTGGCATAAATTTCTAAAACTGTTGCAACAATAAGCTTTTGCAAATTTGAACTCACATGAACCCAGCCTCTACCAAGCCATTGTTCCGCTAGGTATTGAACCAACTCATCTTTATTTTGCTTTGGATCTTCTCGATAGGGGATAGAGTTTCCCTGCCAAGGTGCCATATCCTGGCAAAAGGCATACATGAAGCCATTTTGTTGGAGATTTCTCTTGACTTTCTTATGAATAGTATGTTCCTGAAAAATAACTTTACCGCAGCGCGATTGAATCAAACGAATTAATCCCCCTAGAAAAGCTACAGCGTTGGGTCGTAGAAACCAACATTTAGAGAAGTCAAAGATGACTTCCGAGCAGTCTTTGTTGACTTGTTGCCAAAGTTGAAACAAGCAATCAAAGTCATCTAGGTTATCGTTGACAGTCGGAACTTGAAGAGTAAGGCTCACAATTTCCTTTTGAATGCTTCTTTAAGTTTAGTTAATCTACAAAAGCCCTATTCTTCAAAGAGCAGGTAAGACCATTTCAAGGTATCCACTCTAAAACCACACCTAAGCGAGTGCCTTTATCCTGTTTCGCATTTTGCTGCTGAATATCTGTAGATATACGCAGATGGCGAGTGATGGCGTAGCCTACTGATAACGTTGTTAAACCAACTTCTTCTCCAGTACCCGGAGCCACCCAACTCTGTGTCAAAGAAATATCTGCTGCACCACCGCGAGACAACACTAACAACAGTTTTGCACCCAAATTCACTCCATCTGTTGAGTAGCTGTTTGTTTCCAGGTGGCGATAGCCTACCACTGGTGCAATATTGATGTAGCTACCCAAAGGACGTAAATAATAATGCACGTCTGCACCATAAGCCTCTCGTTGACCATTAAATGTTGTTTGATACTCACCACTTAGCGTTAAACCAGTACGACCAATAAATACATCCTCGACACCCACATTTACTCCAAATACTTGCTCAGAAGAAAAGTAAGAATAGCCTAGCCGTACCTTGGTGGGAAAGCTGGGATCATTCTTAATGTCTTCTAACACATTTGGCACTTGACGCCGCCAACGTTGCAAAACCGGACTACCCTTAATGATTTCCGGGCTTAAATTCAAATCCTGGGCGTCTTTTGAAGGCGTATCACACAAACCAGGAGCAGCCATCAAAACTAAACTCATACCCACTCCAAAGCATAAAGCTGATAACTGCCGTTCCATTTTTACTAACATTTGAAGAGCAAAAACTTCCTGTTTCAACCGAGACTGTCGGCAGCACCTCGTCCACAGGCAGACACGACGGAACTCGCCGCGTATTTCGATATGTTTATTGCCGCGTTCAAATCGCGGTCAATTTCAAAACCACATGAATGACAGTGGTAGACTCGCTGTGAAAGACTAAGCGAATTTTTCACGTTGGCACAGCAAGAACAGGTTTTACTGCTGGGTGCAAATCGGTCAATAACAACCAGTTTGCTACCGTATAGCTGACACTTGTATTCCAACTGACGGCGGAATTCATAAAAACCCATATCACCTATTGCCTTAGCCAAACAACGATTAGCCATCATCCCAGACACGTTCAAGTCCTCAATCCCTACCACTGCGTGGTTTTTGCTTAAATAGGTAGTGAGTTTATGAAGAACATCTTTGCGAATGTTGGCAACCCGTCTATGTGCTTTAGCTAGTAGTAACGCTGCTTTCTTGCGGTTAAAAGAACCTTTGACCTTGCGACTGAGATTGCGTTGCAATCGTTTCAATCTATGCTCTGCTTGACGATATGATTTAACACCGTCAAATACAACGCCTGTGGACAATGTCGCCAGCGTTTTGATGCCTAGATCGACGCCGACAATATCGTAAACTTTTGGTGTTTGCTCAACAGAAACATCAATTTTAAACGAGATAAACCATCTATCCGCTCTTGCACTAATTGTCACCGATTTAGGCTCTACACCTTGTGGTAGCCGCTCAAAAGTTTTTAACCATCCTATGACTGGAACTTTGATGCGTTTGTGGTCAACATGAATTGAGCCGTCAAGAGTGAAGGAGTCGTTTCTCCCTTTCTTTTTGAACTTTGGGAAGCCCTTGACTTTTTTAAAAAAAGATTTAAATGCATCGCTCAAATGCCGTAATGCATACTGAGGAGAGCATTTACTAACTTCGTAATACCACGGGTTCTCAGGCTTGATTGAAGCCACCAACCACTTGTGTAAGTCAATCGAGGAAGGAAACTTAATCTTGTCGTTAGGATTGGCACGGTTATGTGCTAACACCTGCTGACACAAGGCAAGTGCCTGATTCCAAGCGTGACGCGCTACACCAGCGTGTTTTGCCAGTATCAAGCGTTGCGCTTTGTTAATTTTGAGTTCTGTCTTAAATCCTAGTAGCATACTAACATTGTACAGCACTTGACGTACAATTACTATGAGTAAACGATTAGACATTCGACTTCCTGATGAGTACCACGAAATTCTTGAGCAATACTGCAAGCGTTCAGGAGCGACAAAGACCGGAGCAATAAAAATGCTAATCCTTGTACTTAAAGATGAGCAATTGTTAGCAATTGTAAGGAAATCAATCACTATTGATTAACCCTCTCATTCCTTTGTGTCCTGCGCGGTTTGTAAAAAAAAAGTGGCTCTGCATTGTGCAGAACCACTTAAGTTTTAGCAAAAGCCTTATAATCTAGCGAGCAGCGCCTTGGGTAGCAGCAGCATCAAGTGGTTTGATGAAGTACAACCGCAACAGCTGCCAAGCATTAGAGATGTAGTAGGGGAGTTTTTGGAAGAATTGCAGGAATTTGGGAGTTTTTGAGTTAGCTATTGCTGTTAGCTTCTCGTTATTGTTAACACAAACTTCCAACCGCTTATAAAACTCCGGATGCTGAACATCCAGTGTAATTGGGAACACTCGCCCTGCGGTTTCATTGGTCTTTTCAATCACGTAAACATCATATTCGCGTGCATCTAAACCAATTGACGCATAAAAGTCTTTGCGCTGGACGTCGTTGAGGTACATCGTCGCGAACACCGACAGCAGGAAGAACCGACTCCACAACCGCGCCTTCCAATCATTTAACATTTGCGGCTGAGATTTCATGATGGCATCAAAGAAATCCCCGTGGCGGTTTTCATCCTGACACCAGTTTTCAAACCAGCGGAAAATCGGATAAATCCGGTCTTCTGGATGTGCCTCTAGGTGGCGATAAATTGTGATATAGCGCCAATAACCTATCTTTTCTGAAAGATAAGTTGCGTAAAAGATGAATTTCGGCTTAAAGAACGTGTATTTGCGGCTCTTGGTCAAAAACCCTAAATCCAACGCCAGATTGAAGTCGGACAACGCTTTGTTCAAGAAGCCAGCATGACGCGCTTCATCCCGAGACATGAGAGTGAAGCATTCTGCCAAGACGGGGCTTTTATCCTTCAAGCGGCGACCGAGTTCTTTGTACAGCAAAAAGCCGGAAAACTCTGCCGTACAGGAACGCTCTAGAAATTCCACGAACAATCGGCGAGTTTCCCCGTCAAGATGATCCCAGGATTGTTCAAACTCGGCATCCCGAACAAAGTGATGGCGGTTGTAGTCTGCACGAAACTCTTCCAAAATGGCTTGTAACTCGTCTTCGTTTGGCGAGATGTCCATCTTTGCCATCTCATCGAAGTCGGTTGTGTAAAATCGGGGTGTCAGTAGGGTTTCTTTGGCTGGGACTTTAATCCCGGACCGCATTTCTTCAAAGCCTGGTTTTTTTAGGGAATCTACCATGTCTTGATTGCCATGAATGTCTTATTATCTTGAGTGCCTGCGATAGTCAACAGTAATACCCTCACAAGGCACAATAGACGACAGTATTTTATTTGTTATAGTTCAGTCTACCAAGGTACAGGGTGAGTACAGGCGGAGAAAACGTTAAGAGTTGCAACAACACTTCAATTTTTTGGGAAATCCGCAATTGAGGATGTGTAGCCTGTAGTAGAAGCCATGCTACTAACTTACAGCGCTTTTCAAGTAAATAAACCACTCTGTAGGGGCTGTTCTGTGCCGTGCCCCCACGAAAATCTGTGGTTCAATTAACTGAAAATAGCTGTAAATCACTCAGTCGGATGAATCCACTGGGTGAGGTGGGGTAAGCGCAAACCAATCATACTAGAAAGATATAGCAGCATGATTATATATGTAATTAATGTAACATTTCACTCAGTAAAATTTATCTAAGCTGGTTATCTTAGGAATAAGAGCGATTGCCCCAAAGGGGCAGTGCGCTCCGCGCAATCGCGGTGGTATAGGAATTCTGAAAACTTTGGCTGCTTATCCTGATCCAAAAAAAACAGAGTAGGAAAACTGTACTTAGGAAATAGTGAATTAGAGGGGATCGAAACGAGATGAATGCAGAAAACAACAGAAATAATATTAATAATAATAATAATAAAGACAATCAAGAACGTCTTCTTGTCTCCTACATTTTGAGTGCAGCCTGGTTTGTTGGCTTGGGCGGACTGCACCGTTTATACAATGGCAAAATAGGGACGGGTTTGTTCTGGCTGTTGACTGGTGGTGTGCTTGGTATAGGGCAATTTGTAGACTTGTTTATTATCCCTAATATGGTTGATGAACACCAAATGAAACTCAGACTCAAAGCAGGTTTATCGCCTTTGGGTGTGCCTTTGAATCAAGCTGCTGTTGCTACCCAAGTTTACCGATCTCCACAGGAAAAACTGATGATGGAATTGCTCAAAGCTGCGGATAAAAGGGGCGGTCAACTTACCGTCACTCAAGCAGTTATGGATACGGGAGCAAGCTTTACTGAAGTTGAAAGTGTTCTCAAGGACTTGCTGAAATCAGGATATGCGAGGATAGATAACGACCCCGTTACCGGAGCCGTAATCTACCATTTCCACGAGCTAAACTAATTTCTCCCCAGCCACTTTTGCCCGTTCAAGCGCTGCACCAGTCCATAAACCAGTAAATCAAGCGTGACTTTGCGCTCATCGATTAAGAATGACTCAAGAGTGCTGGGCTTTTTGCCTTCGTAACAGGAAAAAGCCTTTTTCCCTTGAATATCTTCTTCGGTAAAATACAGGTTAAACTGGCGCAAACCATTCTGCCAACTACCCGCGATTTGCCAGCATTCCTCATTTGTGTTAAAACCAATGACGGAAATTTTCTGCTTGGCAAAATTCAGCTGTAAATCTTGCACCCCTTGAGAGGCGATCGCTTTTTGTACAGCTGGCAAGTAATCTTGCTGGATAAAATCTGCAAATGGCTTATCTTCTAGCGCTGGTGCTTTCTCTTTTTTTGCTCCTGCTTTAGCGGCTGCTTTATCCCCTGCGGCTGCTTTATCCCCTGCGGCTGCTTTAGCGGCTCCTGCTGGCTTCTCACGCTTGGGTGCTGCAGTCGTTGTTTTTGCCGCATTAGGGTTAGTTTCTGGGTTTGCGGCTTTGGGATCTGGCGCGTTTGCTGTAGGAATGTCTGTCGCTTCGGGTGAGTCTGTACTGGGAGCGTGTTCTTCAGCGACACTGGGAGCCTGCTGGTCTACAGTACTGGGAGCAACTTCCCCAGCTTCATTGTGATTTGTTTCTTCTGCCATTGCTCAGGTCTATCCTTTGTCTTGCTATGAGAGATCACCTGGAGGTCTTTGTCATTTTCATTTTGACACAGCCAGGCCTGTCTCCAAACAACGACCACTTTTTCCAGCGACTAAAGCCTTGCCTTAGGGAGCAGGGGGAGATGAGGGAGCAGGGGGAGATGAGAGAGAGCAGCCATTGTTCATTTGCTTCCTCATCCTCCTCATCCTCCTCATCCTCCTCATCTTCATCCTCTTACTTCAGCCTCCAGCTACAGCCGGTACAATACTCACTTCATCACCATCTTTCAATGGTGTAGCTGGTCCGTCCAAAAATCGGATATCTTCACTATTAACGTACAAATTCAAAAACCGTCTTAGCTGTCCGCTTTCATCGCACAAGCGTGACTTAATACCAGGACAGCTTTGCTCCAAAGAGTCCAACAGTTCAGTGATCGTGCTGCCTTTACCTTCTAGGGTGGCTTGGTTGTTGGTGAATTTTTGCAGAGCAGTGGGAACTAAAACTTTTACAGACATAGATTTGGAGAGTCGTAAGTTGGAAGTTAAGGGTTGTGTGTCATCAGTCATTTGTTCTTTCTAATGACTAATGACCAATGACCAATGACTAATGACTAAACCAGGACTTGCTGCCATTCTAGGCGATCGAGTGTCCGGGAACGCTCTAGCGCTCGTTCAAAGCTATCGAGTTTTGCCTCAATCGTCAGAGGTTCGCCAATGTAACCTTGTATGGCTTCTTGGGTTTTCAAGCCATTTCCGGTAATGTACACCACTGTGGTTTCATCTGGGTTAATCTTACCAGCTTCTGCCAACTTCTTCAGCACAGCGACAGTTGTACCACCTGCAGTTTCTGTGAAGATGCCTTCTGTTTCTGCCAGCAGCTTGATGGCTTCGATAATTTCGCTATCGGTGACTGATTCAATATGACCATCAGTTTTCTTGGCTACGTCTAAAGCATAAACAGCATCTGCTGGGTTGCCGATCGCCAGCGACTTGGCAATTGTATTCGGTTTCACTGGTTTGATAAAGTCGCGTTCTTCCTTATAAGCTTGAGCGATCGGTGAACACCCTTCCGCTTGTGCGCCTGAGAACTTGACTTTCTTGCCTTCCACCAAACCAACTTCTACGAATTCTTGGAAGCCTTTGTAAATTTTCGTGTACAGCGAACCAGATGCCAAAGGTGCAACAATGTGGTCAGGCAGTTCCCAACCCAGTTGTTCTGCGACTTCAAAGCCTAGTGTCTTGGAACCTTCTGAGTAGTAAGGACGCAGGTTGATATTGACAAAACCCCATCCATGTGTATTCGCAACTTCCGAACACAAGCGGTTGACTTGGTCGTAGTTACCCTTGACAGCCATGAGCGTGGGACTGTAAATCAGGCTCCCCAAAATTTTTCCTGCTTCCAAATCAGCGGGAATGAACACGCAACAATCTAAACCAGCGTGTGCCGCAATAGCAGCGGTAGAATTTGCTAAGTTACCCGTGCTAGCGCAAGAAACAGTGGTGAAACCCAACTCGCGTGCGCGGGTGAGAGCAACGGACACCACCCTATCTTTGAAGCTGAGGGTGGGCATGTTGACGGCATCATTCTTGATATATAGCTTCTTTAAACCCAGGCGACGTGCCAAGCGGTGCGATCGCACCAACGGAGTCATACCAGTTCCCACATCAATCGGGTTTTCGCTGGTTACAGGCAAAAACTTACGATAGCGCCAGATTGAGTTTGGTCCCGCCTGAATTGTTTCACGGGTGACGGTGGAGCGCAGGGCGCTATAGTCGTAGGTTACTTCCAATGGACCAAAGCAGAACTCGCATACATGAAGAGGCTTGAGTTCATATTCTGCGCCACATTCCTTACATTTCAAGGATTTAAACGTGGCAGTGGTCGCTTGGGTGTTGGTGGTTGTCGCCTGTGTCATAAGTCAGCTTTCCCTGGATGTCCGTCAACTGTCGATTGATAGTAACACGAGCAAAAATACTCGTCAAACATACCCGACAAAAATTGTCGGGTATGTTTGACATATAACTTTATTCCTATAGATAGGTTCTGTATAAGGTGAATTAAGCTAAGTGAACTACCCAGCCTTGGCTTTGCCTGTTCGGCTTTGCCGTGTCGAAGACATAGGCTGGGCTTCCAACTTCACGGAGGAATGCCTCATCTTAGGCTTGCGCCCGCGAATTGGTCTTACTTCCTCTCCATTGGCGTTAGCCTCCCCCGTCCCAGAGGAGGACAGCATTTCGACTGCGCTCAATGCAAGCATTCTGATACCTTCGGCTCTAATGTTCATGGCAGCATTGCCGTCTCTATCATGATAAGTACCGCAACTTGGACAAATCCAAGTTCTTATATCTAGCGGCAACTCGTTGATTTGGTAATGACAATTAGAGCAAAGCTTGGAACTAGGGAACCATCTGTTTATTTCTACCAACTTCCCACCACTGCGTTCTAGCTTGTAGGACAAGAAGTTGACGAAAGTACCCCATCCAGTATCAGATATAGCATGAGCGAGTTTGTGGTGAGCCACTCCGTTGCGGGGGTTCCCCCCGTTGTAGGAAGTGGCGAACCCGTAAGGGTTACGAACCATGCCCTTGACATTCAGGTTCTCGACTACTACGACTTGGTTGTTATCAACTATCTTTCGAGATAGCTTGTGTAAGTAGTCTTGGCGGACATTGCTAACTTGCTCGTATACCCTAGCTACAGTTCTCATTGCCTTTCTACGACGATTACTGCCCTTTACTTTTCGCGCAGCAATACGTTGTTTTTTGGCTAACTTCTTTTCATATTTGGCGCTTGTTTTTGGGTTTGAATATTTGGAAGTCTTTTCACCGTCATAGGTAATGGCAAAATCCTTTACACCTAAGTCAATTCCTATAACCTTGCCGTCTGTATTAGATGCAGGATAGTCACCCTCATATTCCATCAACACAGAAGCGTAGTATTTACCCGATGGGCATTTACTAACAGTGACAGTTTTGATAGTTCCATCAAGTTGTCGGTGTATCTTTGCCCTTACTTTCCCCAAAAAACCGGGAAATTTCAAACATTCACCAACTTGTTTTACACTCTGAGGATACTGGATTGACTGACGATGATGTCTTGATTTGAATTTAGGATATTGTGCTCTACCCTCAAAAAAGTTTTGATAAGCACGGGCTAAGATTGAGACTCACAGACTGCAAAACCTGCGAATAGCAATCTTTTAGCCATTCTGTTTCTTTATCTTTTTTGAGTGCTGGCAACAACGAATTTAGCCCAGATTGAGACAAGCCCTTGCCAGTTGCCTTATAGGTTTCAATGCATTTATTCAACCCATAGTTCCACCACTAACGCGCACAACCAAAGTGCTGTGCAAGTATTTGAACCTGTTCATCGGTGGGGTACAATCTGACTTTTACTGCTTGTCGCCTCATGTAAATGAATCCAAATATCGACCTCTTACTATTATATACATTCATAGTAAGACTGTTCCGGACAAGTCTGAGCGAAACTAAATGTTTTCTGCCCTCATTCGGCAAAGCCGAATGTTGGTTGAAAACGATTTCGATTTTTCACGCGATCACTACCCCACCCTACGAGTACGTTGAGGGTGGGGACTTCCGCAAACTGGTTAATTTGGGTTTGAGATTTTGGATGAAATCTCAAACCCAAAATCCACAAGAGTCTTACCCACCACTAACTGGCGGAATTAACACCACCTCATCGCCGTCTTGCAGGATGGTATCTGGTTCAACAAATTGCAAATTCACTCCAAAGCGGGTAATATCGCGCAATTGAGCGAGTTGGGGATGTTCGCTCAGCAGGCGATCGCGCACCTCTTTAACTGGTGTATTCTGAGGAAATTCCAGTAGGAGTTCTGGAACTCGATAAGCTTCTTGGTAAGCAGCAAATAATTTAACGGTGACAGTAATTCCAGACATCGAGATACAAATTGATGATAAATGTAGATGATATTTGACGTACTCCCACCAGTAATACCAGTTTCATATCATCTTCGGCTAATTAGTTATGATTCCCACGTTGACTGCACCCCACCCCTTTATCCCCTCCCCGCGAGCGGGGAACTCGGGGTCCCCTCTGGGGATTAGGGGCAGGGAGCCTAAGCGCAGATGATTGCGGGGTGGGGTTCTTCAGGAATTTTACTGTTTGGGGCACGCAGCAGGAGTAGACCCCGAACTACTGCTACTTGACGTATGAGAGATGAGGGTAACGTGCCCTTTGCCGTCGAACACCCAACCAGTAGCAGGTACAATTGGCATACTGTTTGGTTGTTTAGAAAGTGGTTTAGGAGTCGTAGTCTCTGAACGTTGCTGTTGCGCGGTAATAGCTGCTAAGCGAGTATCAGACCACACAACATCAGTGCTGAGGGGTTCGTAAGGAGAAGGAGGTAAGCCGCCGCGTCCGGTAATGGTGAATTCGCTACCCTCTTTTCCTGCAAAGGTACCACAACTAGTGTCTATCAAGCTGAACGTATCAACTAACACTGTGGGGAGTTCGACGAATCCTTTGCTCGGCTCAAAACCAGGTGTGTTAATCGTTACTTGACCATTGAAACTTGGGTCTGTTTGGGAAATTGCTGTGATATCATTCGTTCGCGAATTGCCCGGGTTGATTTCGGTAATACCATTGGTACTCAAGCGCTCCAACTCTTCTTGAGTAGGCTGTTTGATGCCAAAAATACCCGAAGAATTGATTGTGATTTTGCCACCACTGCCACCATAAGTATTAGCGGTAATGTCGCTGTTTTCATTTGGAACTGTGACAATAGAGCCATTGCGAACATTGATAGTGATGTTACCGCCATTACCACCTGAACCAGGAGCACCCGCAGTGGTGGAGATAGAACTCTTACCACGCAACAAAAGTAACTTTCCTATGTTTAGGTTAATATTTCCACCGTTACCCGTTCTAGAAGTTGCAGAAATTCCAACAAGATCAGGGTTGTTGTCAAGATTAATGATTTTCAAAGATTCAGCAGTAACACTAATTTCTCCAGCATTACCTGTGCTCTTTTCCTCGGTACGGCTATTGACTTGCGAATTTTCAATTAGCAAAGAGTTGGCATTAATGTTGATTTTTCCAGCGTCACTCGCTCCAGAGGTGTTAGTCTCTACACCGGTTCTCCGTAACTCTAAAGAGCCTGTGACATTCAAGTTGATTTCTCCAGGTTCACCTGTGTTACTCACAGTGCTTTTTATCCCTGAAATTTGACTCGACAAAGAATTTGCACTGATGTTTATTGTTCCTGCATCACCCGTACCCTTGGAGTCAGTAGTTATACCAGTATTTTTGCTCTCCATACGGTCGGCGACCTCAATGTTGATGTCTCCGGCTTTACCTTTGCTATTTTCTGTCGTTATGCTAACGAGCGCTGATTCGCCTTCAATCCCCAAAGAATTTGCAGTGATGTTGATGTTTCCTGCGTTACCGCTGTTCGCTGTCTGAATGCTCGCACTAGACCTATTCTTAAAATTGATGTTGGTGGCATCTAGTTTAATTTGTCCAGCGTTCCCCGAACTGAAGGTGTTAGAGCCGATGGCGGATCGATCGAAAACTATCTCCTTACCGAAGATGCTAATTTCTCCCCCATTTTTATCACCAAGCGTATCAGCTAATAGAATTGATTCCGAGGTGAAATTGATATTGCTACCTCTGATCGCAATAGAACCACTGCCATTTCCTGTGGTATTCACTAACGCTTGATCAAAAAACTGGATGTCTCTAAAATTAGGAGTGCCTTCATAACCCAGCTTCCAACCTTCTTGTACTGGGACGAGATTCACAACCTGATTGCTGTCAAAACTGCCGATTTCAATACGTCCTGCTGGTGATGTGAGTACGCCACCCTCAAGGGAGACCTCCCCTCCTACGAGTGCTAAGGTTTTTTCCGGTTTTACTTTCAATCCCGGCGGAAAAGCCGCCGTGTCAACTTGGTCACGAGGTCCTTCCTTGACAAAATCGCCATAGTCAATTTCGTGTCCTGATCCTTGGACTGTAATCTTTCCCGGATTGCTGCCCATATTCAGTCCCAGGGGTGCAGTTATCGTCAACAGGGGTGGGTTTTGTGATGGTTTGGCACTGAATTGAGTTCCATCAGCAAAATTTATACTGCTGGCAGTACTTGCAATAAACGAACCGCCAATGTCTAACCTAGCATTCGGTCCAAAGATAATCCCATTGGGATTGATGAAAAACAGGTTGGCATTCCCTACGACTTGGATTAAACCATCAATATTAGAAATAGACGAACCTGTCACACGGCTAATGATGTTTTGAATGTCAACTGCATTATTAAAGTGAGCTTCGTTACCTCTAAGCACGGAAAACTCTTGAAAGCTGTGGAACAGGTTGCGTCCCGCTTGGGTTCCGCCAGTGATATCGAAGATCTTCCCATTTATATTGATGACGGAATTATTTGGTAAAGTACCATCTGGTGTAATTTGAGCAAGAGCGGAATGTGCACTGAAACTATACGCACCACTAACCGCAATGGCTAAGACGCAGCCCCAAGTAATATTTATCCCGAACATTGCACCCTCGATCTACGTTTTTACAGCGTTTACCTCACTAAACCACAATTAGTTCAACTCAAAGTAACTCATGCTTATTTTCTACAAAAAAAGTAATACTAGGGAAATAAGTATGGCTAAACTTTCCCTAGCTAGAAATCAATACAGTTCAGTTAAGACTCGATCCTCCCTAACCCTCCTTTTTAAGGAGGGAATTAAGCCCCCCTTGGGAAGGGGGGTTGGGGGGATCAACAGAATTGAACACTGCTAACTGAACCATATTGAGCTATAAGTAACTGAATTTTATTTGACACTTCCCGGCATAAATGCACGGGGATTCTAGCGGTTGTCTAAGACGAGGCTAAAGCCGTCGCCTTAGACGCTTCACTAGTTAGGGGGACTGTCATTGACCCCACCCTCTACATCGGCAGCAGCCATTGCAACTACTGTTTTCTGAAGATCTAGAGGGCATGAAAAACCGTGCCATTGACCAATATTCTGAGAAGCATTCCAATCAGCATTGCAATGATACCCATCAAATCCTTTGAACCAATCTCCATTGCGCTTACCAATCACGCCGTTACGGTGATCTGATTTGCTAGTGTATGGAGCAGGAACTGATTGAACAGGTACGCCATAGCGAATCGCTTTGTAGCGAGTGAATAACTCTAGCTGATAAAATGCCCAAGCATCACGATTGTGGCCAGCATCAGATTTTGTCTTTTTCTTTTGCTTCATAGTTTGACGACAAAAAGACAAATCCTCGAACCGCAATCCCATTCCAAAGTCCTGCGCAAACTGCACAAGTTGTTTGGAAATGACGTGGTTGATATGGGTCATGATGCGTCTTTCACGTTGCTCTAGTCGTTTCACTAGTCGTTTCACTTCTTTAAGTTGTTTGGCGCTTTGGAGTTTGCGGCGAGTACGTTGAAACTGTCGTCTCAATCCCTTCACTCGTCCGCCTTTCCAAAACTTGCCAAAACTTTTTGGAAGCGCAGCAACAGCAATATTGTTCTGTCCTCTATCTACTCCAATCCAATGTTCAACTGATATTGCATCGGGAACTTCCATCGATACAGATATTAGCGCATACCAAATACCTTTCTTGGATTTGCATAACTTGAGTGAGCCTAGCTTGACTCCAGAAGCAATGATCTTGTCCAGGACTTCGGCATGTGAAGCTTGGTGAATAGACAGAGGAATACGTCCTTTTCTACCTCGTAGCAGATTGAACGCAACATTGTAGAAATTGCCCTGCTTGGATATTTCAAAGTTTTGGTTATTTACTTCTAACCACATTCGGTTAAAGTACTTTACCTTTGTTTTAGCGTTGGTATTCCGAATGGTTTGATTAATCCAAGCTGAACCAATTTCGACATGCTTAAAGGCAGAACTAGTTATCTTTCTACGTTCTGCCTTATCTATCTTAAGCAAGTCGTTTGCCACTTGAGTATTGAGCACGGTTAGTCGCTCAAACTCACTAGCTTTGCCTTGGTTAAGTCGATAAAAAGGAAGTTTTAAAGTGATTGATAGTTCTGCCATGCGACTATCATAACCCTATCTTACACGCTCGTGTAAGATAAGAATGGCAAGTTAAAACTTGCCGTGTCGTGTTTCATCCCCTCCTTAAAAGGCAGGGGCTTTCACACTCCCGCTTTGTCTTAGTAAAAAAATTAGTCACACCTCAAAACATCTGTTCTAACATTTGGAAATCGCGCTGTACCTCATCGCACAAAGACTTATTATGAGGGTCTGTTTTGAGGGCTTTTTTAAGATAAATTTTAGCTTTGAAAGGCTGCTTTTGTGCAATCAGCGCTCGTCCCCAAATTTGATAGGAAATAGCTTGCCACTGACGCACTTCTGCATCTGCTGGTAAACGCTGTGCTAATGCTTCCGCCAAGGATATTGCTTGGGGGAAGCGTCTTTCTTTCAAAAACTGCTGTAAATGTTCGTAAGTATTCCACTTTAACCGCTGTTCTATCTCTGAAAAACTAGGCGGCTTTGGCTTTGGTTTTTCTTTTGGTTTTTCCTTGGTTGCTGTTTCTTTGCGCGTTACTTTTGTAGGCTGATGTCCAACGACTGGCGAGTTTGAAGCCACTGCTGTCTCTTGTTGTGGTATCACCTGCAACAGCACCTTGTATGCTTCAGTCACGGCAATAAACTTTTCTTTTGCTTTACTGTCACCTGGGTTGATATCAGGATGATATTGTTGCGCCAGCCGACGGTAAGACGCTTTGATGTCAGCGAAACAGGCTCCTGACCTTAAACCTAATAAACGGTAGCAATCTCCAAGATCCATCTTGAGTTATCAGCGATCGCGAGTATCGGCTATCAGCTTTAAGTTTAAAGGCTGAAGTCTAAATCATAAAGACTTCAATTCGCCTTGAAAGTTCATACTTCACAGTTTTGAACAGCAGGGAGTGAGGGAGGGAGGGAGGGAGAGAGGGAGTGAGGGAGACAAGGGAGATGAGGGAGATAAGGGAGATAAGGGAGATGAGGGAGTGAGGGAACTAACAGGAGTCATATCCTCCTCATCCTCCTCATCCTCCTCATCCTCCTCATCCTCCTCATCCCCCTCATCCTCCTCATCTCCCTCATCCCTCCTAGGAGCGTTCGTCAATCACACGGTCAATCAAACCGTATTCTTTTGCCTCTTGAGCAGACATCCAGTAATCGCGGTCTGTGTCTTTTTGAATTTTTTCTATAGGTTGACCTGTGCGAGCAGCTAGCATTTCATTGAGTTGCTGCCGCATTCTCAGGATCTCCTTAGCTTCAATTTCAATATCGGTTGCTTGCCCTTGAGCGCCGCCAAGAGGTTGGTGAATGAGAATTCGGGAATTAGGCAAGGCAAGACGTTTGCCTTTGGTGCCAGCTGCCAGCAGGAACGAACCCATTGAAGCTGCCATCCCCACACAGATGGTGATCACATTTGCTTTGATGTGCATCATTGTGTCATAGATGGCAAGACCTGCTGTCACCGAACCACCTGGTGAGTTGATGTAGATACTGATATCCTTGGTTGGGTCTTCAGAATCCATGTAGAGCAGTCTGGCAATAATGGCATTCGCCATGCCGTCGCTCACTTCTCCACTCAGGAAAATGATTCGTTCCAGAGCAAGGCGTTCGTAAAGGTTAATCCACTGGGTGTAAGGATCTCCAGGGAAGCGGAAAGGGACTCTAGGAATACCAATCGGCATAGGTTTCTTTTACTCTTAGCGAAAAAAAAGATTTAACAGATTTAACGAGGAACAGCAGCAGCCAATGCTTGAGGAAGTTCTTTGGAACTTTCTAAAACCCGGTCAATCAAGCCGTATTCTTTGGCTTGTTGCGGTGTCATGTATAATTTGCGATCTAAATCTTTGGCAATTCTCTCCGCAGGCTGCCCAGTATTTCGCGAGAGAATACTCAAGATCATTTGCTTATTTTTCAGCACTTCTTGTGCTTGGATTTGAATGTCTGTCGCTTGAGCGTAGCCAGTACCACGTTTTGCCTGGTGCAGAACAATCGACGCATTCGGTAAACTGGCGCGACAGCCTTTGGTTCCCGAAGACAGAATCATTGCCGCTGTACCCATAGCGTTACCAAGACAGATGGTATGCACTGGCGGCTTGATGTAACTTAGGGTGTCACAGATAGCAAAAGCTTCTGTTTCAGAGCCGATGGCATCACCAGTGTACCAAGAAGTGCCTGTGGAGTTGATGTAGATAGAAATCGGCTTGTCTGGGTCTTCGTATTGTAGGTACAGAAGCTGAGCAATAATGAGTTCTGTTACGTCTACACCTAGTTGTTGTTTATACTCATCAGGTGAAACTAGGGGCAGTCCCAGGTATATAATACGTTCCTTTAACAATAAAGAAGGTAAATCTGGCGGTGGTGATCGGTAGAAGCTGTCGCCACCGTAAGGTGCTTGCACAGCCTTGGTGATGGAATTTTCCATAGCAACTGTTGCCTAAATTGATGCCGTTAACTCTAGTACATCCTAGCGCGATGCTTGCTTGCAAGGGAGGTGTGGATTTCTCTCTAAGGTGTAGCGGTGTATCGGTACAAGGGCGACAAAAAGTATTCCCCTTTCGCCATTGCCATACACTTTTTATTATGAACTTGATTTAAAGTTCTTGTTAGATAACTTTTCCGAAGTAGTCATGCTGTCCTTTGAAGTTATTTATAAATATGTATAGCTTGTGTACGAACCTTGGGGGGTTATGAAGGTTAGCTTGCAGCCTGCTCTCAATGATGGCAACTTAGATGCCAATCAATCTAACAGTCAACGTCAGTTGGCAATTTCCATTTCTGCAAGTGCAGAAAATCGCGATCGCAACGTCCCACTGAATTTATGCCTAATTCTCGACCACAGTGGTTCAATGGGTGGGCGACCTTTAGAAACTGTCAAAAAAGCGGCAAGCCGTCTTGTTGATAGGCTTAATCCTGGGGATCGCCTGAGCATTGTCGTTTTTGACCATCGTGCCAAGGTTTTAGTCCCCAATCAAATTATCGAAAACCCTGAGCGGATTAAACAGCAAATTAACCGCCTTTCTGCTGATGGTGGAACTGCTATTGATGAAGGTTTGCGCTTGGGTATTGAGGAACTGGCAAAGGGAAAAAAAGAAACAATTTCTCAAGCTTTTCTCTTAACTGATGGTGAAAATGAACACGGTGACAATAACCGCTGTTTGAAATTTGCCCAATTGGCTGCTGGTTATAATTTGACTTTGAACACTTTAGGATTTGGCGACAATTGGAACCAGGATGTGCTTGAAAAAATCGCCGATGGTGGTGGTGGCACTTTGTCTTACATTGCGCAACCAGAACAAGCAGTAGATGAGTTTAGTCGCCTTTTCAACCGCATTCAAACGGTGGGATTGACTAATGCTTATTTATTATTCTCCCTGATGCCCAATGTGCGGCTAGCAGAACTTAAACCCATTGCTCAAGTTGCCCCCGATACAATTGAATTGCCAGTGCAACCAGAAGCTGATGGACGTTTTGCTGTGCGCTTGGGCGATTTGATGAAGGATGTGGAACGGGTGATTTTGGCAAATGTCTACTTGGGACAGTTACCAGAAGGTAGACAAACGATCGCTAAGTTGCAAGTCCGCTACGACGATCCAGCGCAAAATAAAACAGGGTTACTTTCAGAAAGCATTCCAGTGGAGGCAAATGTCATCCGGATATACCAATCTTCTCCTACTCCCGAAGTGCAGCACCATATTTTAGCATTAGCCAAATATCGGCAAACGCAGCTCGCAGAGGCAAAATTGCAACAGGGCGATCGCGCTGGTGCTGCAACAATGCTACAAACTGCTGCCAAAACTGCCTTGCAAATGGGAGATAAAAGTGCAGCTACGGTGTTGCAAACTTCTGCAACCCGGCTGCAAGCTGGTGAAGACTTATCCGAAAGCGATCGCAAGAAAACCAGGATTGTTTCCAAGACTGTTTTGCAGGATTCTTAATTTATCGGGCGGGCTTTTTGCCTGCCCTTTAGATTCGTGATTAGTGTTTTATTGATATACCAATCCTAAATGATTCTTGAAAAACAAGAACCCCGACAACTCTTGCGAAGTCAGGGAGCTCAAAGGTAGTCAATTTATGGGCTTAGCGCAGGCACTTTCACACAAATGTGTGGAGGATTGCTATAAATAAACCGCAGAGAACGCAGAGGACGCAGAGAAAAGAGAAAAGAAGAGAATGAAAACTACTGGAATTCATCATGTGGCGATTATTTGTTCGGATTACGAACGCTCGAAAAAGTTTTATGTGGAGGTTTTAGGTTTTTCTATTATTAATGAGACGTACCGCGCTCAGAGAAATTCTTATAAGTTGGATTTGCAAGTCGGGGAAAATCACCAAATTGAGTTATTTTCTTTTCCGAATCCTCCCCAACGAGTCAATAGTCCAGAAGCTTGTGGTTTAAGACATCTTGCTTTTGAAGTTGATGATATAGAGCAAAGTGTTAGTTATTTAAAATTGCAAGGAGTCGAGGTAGAAAATATTAGAATTGATGAAATTACTGGTAAGAAATTTACTTTTTTTAAAGACCCAGATCATCTACCTCTTGAGATTTATGAGCATTAGAGTCATGAAACCAGAACTCTTGAGCAGGGAGCGTTTTAAAGATAATTGACTTTTGCAAAAAATCTATTAGGTCAATGCCTTTTCTGAGCTTTCCACGTTCCGCCATAAACATAAAACGGGTTATTTTCACCAAATTCCTCGCGCCGTGGAAGCCCCTGCATTTATGCATGGGGGTAAGGCGCAGGCGATTTCAATCGCCTTAAGAAGAATGCAGAACACAGAACACAGAACTCAGAATATCCCCACGGATGGAATCCGGGGGATTTAAGAATGGAAAAACTTTCTTTTTTTTCCACGAATAAATTCGGGGGCTTCAGACCAATACTCAGAAACCAGAACTCTTGATTCATAACGAGAAAACGCGTTCAATATTCTGACGAATGATTCTGACGGATGATTCTTTCTTGGTCAAAATAGTTTGAAAATCCATACGAGTAACCATCTTTTTTGTGAATTGCTGAA
>NZ_CAWUDP010000051.1:0-76677 GCF_963920835.1 Scytonema sp. PCC 10023 | reverse complement strand
TAGTACAGTTGAACTGTTATGGGAGTGAGCGCCGACTTTTAGTCTAAACTCCAGTCATCAAAAAGTTAATCCCATAGGATTACCAAGTTTTATAAAGGTAATCCAGTATTAATACTGACACTTCCCAAGTATCCTTGTGATGGGCAAAGCCCCGCCAAGGGCGATCGCAAATTTGTCATCTGTAACGCTGATGAAGGTGATCCGGGGGCAACAAAGAAGTTAGTAGGATTTGGCAAGCACTCGAAGAAGTGCCAGCAGAAAATCGTTTCACTCAAGACATGGTTGCGGGATTACCTGCTCCTGTGCAGCGCTACTTTTTCCATGCTATTGCACTCTTGACTCCTCTTGCTTGTTGTCCCTTCGCTGATTTGACATACTCACCGCCCGCGCATGGTCGGTGATTCTTGACGGCTCACAGCAACGCGCTACAAAAGTAGTCTTACAGTCGCTAAGCGTCCGTTTAAGGTCGTGCCGATGCCCCATGCTGACCATTTCTATATAGGGGCAACCAAAGTGACATACTCCTACACTGACTGCAAGCAGTACAGTGTAGGCTTCTCGGCGACTCCCGGTATCCCGTCGGACATTGACCGAGCTTTAAGAACGCGATGCCCCAGCGCTCTGTTTTTTATATTTATTGCTGCGTTATGGTCGCGGTCAAGACTGCAACCGCATTGACAAGAATGCCAACGTTCATGCAACTTCTTGGGAACTTTCACCCCACAACTAGAGCAATCTTGGCTTGTACCAGAAGCATTCACAGCGATTACCAACAAACCAGCATTTTCGGCTTTGTTTGTAAGTATTGATAGGAAGCTTGACCATCCGGCATCATGCACAGACTTTGCTAGTCTGGATTTTGAAAGTCCTTTTACGTTGAGGTCTTCATGAGCAACAACGTCATATTTGGACAGCAGTTGTTTTGCTGTTTTGAAGTGGAAATCTTTGCGTTTGTCAGCAACTTTCTTATGTTGCTTACCCAACTGTTTTACTGCTTTACGTCTACGGTTACTGCCTTTTTTGCGACGCGATACCCGCTTTTGAATTACACGTAAACGCTTTTGGGCTTTGCGATAGTGTTGAGGAATAGCTACAGGTTCGCCGTCAGCAGTTGTCAAAAACTCCTTTAAACCCATATCAATTCCTGTTATTGAATCAGGATTAATATCAGGTTTGACAGTGGGAACTGTCGGGTCTTCAAGACTTAGAGCCAAATAGTAACCATCAGCTTTCTTTGTAACTGATGCTGTCTTTACTTTAAAACCATCAGGTAAAGGACGATGCAAAATTAGCTTAATATTTCCTAGTTTTGGCAAGGATATCACGCTTTCTTGAATGCAATCATCCTTGATCTGTGGATAAGTAAAAGTCCGGTAACGGTCACGAGATTTAAAGCGAGGTCTACCGCTTCTCTTACCGTTGCTATCTCCACTTAAAAAACGGTCGAAAGTTACTTTAACTCGCTTGACTACATCCTGCAAAACTTGTGAATGAATATCACTATAATCAGGATGAGTCTTCTTGAGTAATGGTAATGTTTTCTTCTGGCTGTAATAATCTGGATTATCCCTTAATTCAGGAATGTGACATACAAGAGGACAAGCATTGATTGGACAACGATTTTGCTCGTACCAGTTAAACCTGTCTGCCAACAAATAGTTGTATTGAGCGCAAAGCATAGACAACCATCTATCTATTTCTTGCGCTTGCTGTTTTGTTGGACGTAATTTGTATTGGTACGCTGTTCTCACTTGTCTGTAACCTCTTTGATGCATCTATGCTAGCATGCCGAGGAGATAATGAGGATAATTTATGAAATAAGATTATTTCCGAATCCGGATCAGCAAGCCAAGAATGGATAAACTGCGATTATATGCCGCAATGAAAGACACGACAATGACCCACATTATCGAAGACTTTATTGACTCATTGAACATTCCGGAGATAGACAAAAAGAGCGCTGACCAAGAAAGAATCATCCGCTACTAATCATTCGTCAGAATGTTAAACGCGTTTTCTCCTTGCTGAATTAAGAGTTCAGCTTCGGTGAGAACTGGTTCCAAGCCCCCGAATTGATTCGTGGAAAAAAAGAAAGTCTTCCGCGTTGCCATACCCCCGGATTCCCCTTGTGGGGATATTCTGTAACTAGCGTTCTGTGTTCTGTGTTCTTCTTAACCCGTCCCTTGATCAAGATGAACTTGATATCGGTCTGGGGTCGCACTCTTTTTGTCCGAGCATTCATCCCGTCGCTGAATCAAAGATTACAGCGCGGGGCTTCTGCCCGAACAAGCTAAAGCAGTGACAGCACCCGCTTTCGCTTTGCCTTGAAAGGCAGGGACTAGACAGCAGACGGCTGAAGGGACATTTGATATTAAAGCACCTCCCGCAGGGTACTCAGTAATGCTTGAGCTGTGAAGGGTTTTGACAAGAAGTATTCGATGCCAAAACTTCTCTTTTGAGGAGTCGTCCAATTGCTCATCAGTCCGCTCATTGCAATGATTTGTACCTGGGGATTCATGCGTTGCAACGTGAGAATCGTGGTAGAGCCATCCATACCTGGCATCATCAGGTCTATCAACACCACACTGATCTCATCCTTGTACTGAGCGTAGAGTGCAAGTGCCTCAATTCCATCACTGGCAGTTAAAACCTTATAATTATGGCTTTCCAAGGTACTTTTAGTGATCTGGCAGATAGTAACTTCGTCATCTACCACCAAAATCAATTCCCCATGACCATTTGGTAGTTCTACATCGGTTGGTGCTGGAGTTTCAGTGACTTGGCTACTCGGCAAATACACCTGAAAGCAACTTCCCTTTCCCACCTCGCTATAAACATTCACAAAACCGCCGTGACTTTTAATAATCCCCATTACAGTGGAAAGTCCTAGACCAGTTCCCTTACCGACCTCTTTAGTGGTGAAAAAGGGATCAAAAATGCGATCCATAATTTCTGGCGGAATGCCCTTTCCAGTATCAGTAATAGTAATCACAATGTATGAGCCTACCTCAGCATCCACATGCATACGAGCATAACTTTCATCAACCCAAAGGTTTTCGGCGCTCATCTCCAGGATACCGCCATCGGGCATAGCATCACGAGCATTGACTGTTAGGTTCATCAGCACTTGATGAAGTTGAGTTGCATCTGCAAAAACTGTCCAAAGATTGGGTGCTATATTAGTTTGGGTTTCGATAGATTTTGGGAAGGTTCTTTGAGCGACCTGTACCACATCTGAAAGCAAATGCCTAGTCTGGATGATGGTGCGGCTTCCTTCCACTCCTCGACGACTAAACGACAGAATTTGCGTCACCAAATCAGCACCACGCTTAGCACTGCCTTCCAGCATCCTTAGCAGTTCCTGAGTGTTCGCATCAAGGTTAGGGAATTTGAGGGGCAGCAGTTGAGCAACTGCCAAAATGGGAGTGAGGATATTGTTGAAGTCGTGGGCGATGCCGCTAGCGAGAGTACCTAAGCTTTCCAACCGTTGAGTTCGCAGAAACTGTGCTTGGAGTTGTTTTTTCTCAGTAATATCAGTATTAACAATTAGAATCGATTTGGAGTTGCCAGCTACATCGCGCACAAGCGTCCAGCGACTTTCCACAATAATCTTCTTGCCGTCTTTTGTAACTTGCTGCAACTCACCCTGCCACTTACCCTCGGCTGCCAGTATTGTCTGTATTGCTTCAAATTGCGGCACAGTTTCCTCAGATTTGTACAGAAGCGACTGGGCGCTCCTACCAAGGACTTCTGCTGCTTGCCATCCGTACAAGCGCTCAGCACCTTTATTCCAGAATAAGAGGTGCTGTTCCAAATCTTGAACAAAAATTGCGTCAGTAGCGACATCCAGCAACGCAGCTTGTTCGCGGATTTGTTGTTCTGCCAGCTTGCGATCGCTAATGTCCTCCGCAATTCCAACAACTCGATAGGGTTCACCAGATTTGTCCCTAATAGGGAAACCCCGGTCTCGTATCCATCGCAATGAGCCATCGGGACGGATAATGCGATACTCCTCGTCATAGGTGCCCGCCAATGACTGCTCTAAGAAGACCGTCTCAATGTGTTGCCGCTCCTGGGGATGAATCGCCTCTAGCCATTCCATAAAGTTGGCGTACAAGCTCTCACGGGAGCGTCCCCAGATGTTTTCGTATGCCGGGCTAACGTAGAGTCGCTGACGCTCTCCAGGGTCTGACATCCAGAAAACCATCTCAATAATGTTCTCTGCCAATTGGCGAAACCGCTCTTCGCTTTCCTGTAAAGCCCGTTCCGCACTATGCCTTTTGTGCCGCTCCTGTGCCTCCCGCAACTCCCGCTCCACTGCAGGCACCAAGCGGGCGAGATTACCTTTTATCAGGTAGTCATGTGCTCCAGCTTTCATTGCAGCGACGGCAATCTCCTCGCCAATAGTGCCGGAGACGATGATAAATGGTAAATCTAGCTTCCGGCTCTGGAGGAGTTTAAGAGCTTCTGGGGCACTGAAAGCAGGCATATTGTAATCTGCAATTACGATGTCCCATGACTGTTGATCAAGAGCTGCCTGCATTGCTGCCGGGGTATCTACCCGAACATAGTCCAGGGTATAGCCACCCCGACGTAGCTCCCTTAAGACCAAGAGAGTATCATCTTCAGAATCTTCGACAATCAGAACACGTAAGTAAGGGCTCATCTTGAGTAGCTCCCTAAACAGGCGGTGGTTCATTCATCAGAAGCCAGTACATCCCCAGTTGCCGAATCGCCTCGGAAAACTGAATAAAATCCACGGGTTTGCGGATGTAACTGTTGCACCCTTGGCTGTAACTATCAAGCAGATCTTGTTCTTCGTTGGAGGTGGTTAGAACCACCACAGGTAGCAAACTAGTGCGTTCGTCTTCCCGCAAGCGACGTAACACTTCAATACCATCAACACGGGGCAGTTTCAGATCCAGTAAAATCACCGTAGGCTTGACGCTGATATCCCGTCCGGCATGAACGCCAGTGCCAAACAGGTAATCCAAAGCTTCAACCCCATCATGAGCCACCACGATCTCATTGCTGATATGGTTGCGCTTCAGGGCTCTGATTGCCAAAGCTTCGTCATCCGGATTATCTTCCACTAGAAGAATTATTTTGTTACCCTCGCTCATGCTGGTTCACCCCTGCCTCCTCTGCTACTAATGTGAAGTAAAAAGTAGCCCCCCGTTCCACTTCTCCTTCTGCCCAGACCCGACCGCCATGCCGATGCACAATCCGCTGCACCGTAGCTAGTCCGATTCCATTACCTGGAAAGTCTCTCATATTGTGCAATCGCTGGAAGGGTCCAAATAACTTGTTAGTGTAGATCATATCAAAGCCCGCGCCATCATCTCGAACAAAGTAGACTGGGACGCCGCTTTCGCTCTTGCTCACTCCAAACTCAATCCGTGCCTGAGTATGCTTAGAGGTAAATTTCCAGGCATTATTCAGTAAATTCACCAATAACACTCGCAGTAGACGGATATCTCCTTGGGCTAACAGCCCTGTTTGAATCACAAACTCTACCTGCCGCTCTGGCTGACTCTGCTGTAACTCAGTACAGATACCACTAGCTAACAGACTCAGATCCACAGGTTCCAAGTACATATCGCTGCGCGTAACTCGGGATAGGTTGAGGAGGTCATCGATTAATTGCCCCATCCGTTGAGTGGCTGCCCGAATTCGCCGCAGGTAGTCCTGCCCGTTTGCGTTCAGCTGGTCGTGGCAGTCTTCCAGCAAAGCTTGACTGAAGCCATCAATACTACGTAAAGGAGCACGCAGGTCATGGGAGACAGAGTAGCTAAAAGCTTCCAACTCCTTATTGACTGCCTGCAGTTCAATGATTGCTCGTTGCAGCCCCTGGTTTAGAGATTGAACTGCTTGCTCAGCCTGCTGGCGTTCTTGCACTTCCGCCTGCAGGTCAGCCAGAAGTTCTGCGTGCTGGAGGGCCACCCCCAAATGGCTAGCAATTTGGGTGACAAACTCGATTTCTGTCGCTTGCCACTCTCGAGGAGCGCGGCATTGGTGAATACAAAGCAATCCCCAAAGATTCTGACCCTGCAGGAGCGGTACTACTAAGTTTGCCCGTATCTGAAATTGCGACAGAATCTGAATGTGACAGTCGCTCAGCCCATAATTGTAAATATCTGAAACCGCTTGAATCCGACCTTGCTGATAATGAACTGCAAACTGAGCCCCGAAGCAATGGTCGTGAACTTTTTGCGCCATAGCGGACCTAAAAGCTTGATCCACGTCCTCAGAAACAAATTCCCCATCATTCCAACCTGAGTTTGGATAAAAGCGAAACATACCCACTCTATCTGCTTTCAAGAGTTGGCGAACCTCACTAGCTGTGGCTTGAAAAATCGTTTCCGTATCTAGAGGTTGCCGCAGACGGGTAATCACACGGAACAATGCCTTCTGTTGCTCCACCCGGAAATGCGCCTGATTGATTTCCTGCTCGAATTGTTGGGTTTCTTCTGCCAGGATCTGCTTGAGCATCTCAAATGCCGCCTGATCTCGACACAAGTTTTGCAACCTTACCAATATCTCTGGGTTCATTTGTCTGCGCTAGTTAGGTCAGGGAATTTACGAGAAATAAGCCAAACACTTGCGTCAGCCAGATTCAGAGAGATGCTGAGAGTGTTTCACAAATTTAAGGGCTTAGCACGCGGATGCAATAGTTTCTTAGAAAGATAATATAACTTAAATGGGTTAGACTTTTTCAATTGTTATAAGAAGTTGGGTAAGGAGATGCCATCACGAAATATCTTCATTATCCTACTCTCATTAGCTTCTCTAAAATACTTTATCTTGATTTAAAAATATTTTACTCACCGTTCGCGTAATCGCCTTTTGATCTAATTGATAAATAAAACTAGGTAAAAGTTGTCCGGTTAGTACTGTTGAGTGACCTCACAAGTTCCTCAAATTTTTCGCCTAACTTTAGAATGTGAGTTCCGCACTATCTGGAAACCTACTCGAGCAATGTCTGAAATGTGGCTAGGATCATGAACAAAGTTCTCACTAATACTTACCCTTCATTTCTCATCATTGGTTACGGTAACGACTTACGTAGTGAGCATGACTTAATAAACAATCTGTATAAACCGAAAATCGTAATTTGCAGCGAACGACCCTGACTATATGACTATACATTGCCAACCAAAAAAAGTATGCAACCTAGAACGGAAATTAACCAAGCAGTTGATCCTCTATCTTTTGAATTGCCCACTTTAGAGTATGTCATTGACTGCTCTGGCTTAACAGTTGCGCCACAGACTCCTGTGGTGGATGCCATTGCCTTAATGAGCCAAGCACTCGGCAGTACTTATCTACTACCGAAATGCCATTCGTTACCTGACTCAATGCGACTCAGTCAGGAAGGAGCTAGCTGTGTCTTGGTGGTGGAAGGGTCGCTCTTAGTGGGGATATTCACAGAGCGAGATGTCGTCAGGCTCACCGCTACAGGAGTTGATTTATCTAAAGTTAGCATTGCTGAAGTGATGACACAACAACTCATCACTCTGGTGCAATCCCAAGCTGAGAATGTCTTGACGGCGTTGTCACTCATGCGTCAGCATCGGATTCGTCATCTACCAATTGTGGATGACCAAGGTCAATTAGTAGGACTTGTCACACCCGAAATTATTCGTCAAGTTTTGCAACCGAGCCATATCCTCAAGTTACGACGTGTATCAGAGGTCATGATCACTCAGGTCATTCATGCGCCTTTGCATGCATCAGTACTCAGTGTCGCTCAGCTTATGAACACCAGAAACGTCAGTTGTGTGGTAATTGCAGAAACAGACGCTGTTGATCGCATTATCCCAATCGGAATCATTACTGAGCGAGATATTGTGCAATTTCAACTTTTGGAGCTAAATTTAGCCCAAACTCAAGCTCAGGCTGTAATGAGTACACCGTTGTTTTGTCTGAACCCTGAGGATTCCTTGTGGGCTGCCCATCAGGAAATGCAACGCAGGCACCTGCGGCGATTAGTCGTGACTGGGAATCAAGGTGAACTCGTGGGGCTGATCACTCAGACTCACTTTCTGCAAGTGCTTGACCGTATGGAAATATTTGGTGTTATTACAGCATTACAGCAACAAGTAGAAGAGCGGACGATCCAATTAAAGCAGGTCAACCAGCAACTGTACCAAGCTACTGAGGAGATAGAAAGACGGGTACAGGAACGCACGGCTGAGCTTTCGGGAGCAAACGCGCTACTACAGAGGGAAATTGAGAATCACAAGCAGGCAGAAGAACAAATCAAGTTTCAAGCTTATGTTCTGTCTCGGGTGAACGATGCTGTGATTGCGATTAATTCTCAAAATTGCATTACTTATTGGAACCAAGCAGCGGAACAATTATACGACTTTAAGGCTGAGGAAGTTCTTGGTCGCAGGTTGGAAGAAGTTTATCACTATCGGTGGATCAAAGCAGAGGATGAACAGGCTGCGTATAATGCTTTGACAGCGAGAGGGATTTGGCAAGGAGAGAATATTCATTGCAAAAAGAACGGAGAAGAAATTTACGTTGAGTCATCGCTCTGCATATTGACAAATGATAACGGTACTGCTCATGGTTTTCTTGCCGTAGTCCGCGACATTACTGAACGCAAACAAGCAGAACAACAGCGCCAACGACTTCTTACTCAAGAGCAGGTAGCCCGTGCGGAGGCAGAGGCAGCAAAAAACCGAATCTTCAATATTCTCGAAAGGATCACCGATGGCTTCTTAGCACTGGATCGCCAGTGGCAGTTTACCTTGCCATTAGCGGGCTCTCATCTAACCACAAGCTTCTAGAAGCTAGTGGTATTGTTGAGCCACTCCGCGACTATCGCGGTGCGCGGATTCGGGCGAGATGCATTCTAACTTTTCGCTCTTATCGCTATCTGGTTAGATGTTTCGCCATCGTAGGAGAACCGCTCTAAGGGAGAATCAGCCTTCCTGCTTTCGGACGCGCCTACTTGCTTGCGGTTTATTGAACGTTGCCATGCCTCCAACAAGAGCGACTCCGCCCTTGGATACTCGTTAAGAGCATCCTGCAATGACAACTTGTCCTGATTAACATGCCTACTCAAAAAAGCGCTAAACAAATCACGGTGATGCTCTGGAATCCCGGTTACATCACGGTGAACTCGCTCCGACAAGGATTTTTTGATGCGGCTACCGTCCAAGTGAGTTTGACTCAGTGCCGTCTTTTGAGTAGAGAACTTTGTGAACGAACCGTTAGCACTTTCAGCCTTACGTTTCAATTCTGATTGAACAAACCCAGGAGATTTAGCAGAAATAGCTTTTCCATACCTTTTCTGCCATCCCTTGACACTAACATTTTCTGTCTTGATGTTATTGCCATGTCTCAAGATTTCGTTAACAACACGACGATTTTGAGACTTGGCATACGCCGCTTTACGACGTTCTAACTCGCGTTTCTTCCGTGCGGCTTTGCGGTAATTGTTGGACTTCTTCCACTGGCGCTTACCTTTCTTGACTTTGCCTTTCTTGGTAACAGTTTTACGTCCTCTACGCGCTTTAAAATCCGGTTCAAAGTTATCAGGATTTAAGCCACGTTGCGAACGTTGCATCTGTCGTTGTAATGCGGTTATCTCCTTCTGATATGTAGGAACTTTATCCGCAAATGGTAGTAATCCAGCGTGGTTATCTGCAACGTACGCGATATTGGATATATTGAGGTCTAGCCCTATTACACCATTAGATATATAGTTCTCTAGTTTTTGGAAGGGAAAACCTTCTAAAACAAGTTGCACGAACCAGCGACGTTTACCTCCGAAGGTACGGCGAATGATTCTGCAATATTTGACAGGACATGATAAACCATGCTTAATGACTTCATTGTTGAAATCAATAATTGCTAATAGCTCTAATCCAGACCACACAACATGGTTGCTTTTCCATCTAATACCTTGCTTGTTGGTTTTACCTTCAATAGAACGAAATCGACTATCAACCTTAAACCGCACGTCTTTTGCTTTACCAAAAAGAACACGTTCAACAGCTTTAAATGCACGAGTTGCTAACTTTTGTTGAGTGTTTGAGTCAATCTTTTCAGCAATCCACTTAGAATCCTTAGCGGCTCGATTTGCATAAGCTTGTAGGTCGTAATCTGTAAATCTGTAAGCCTCGCGTGCTTTACTAAAAGCTTCAGAACGCTCTTTCTTTTTGTCTCGTGGTATTTTTCTAGCTGCTTGATATGCCTCGGAATTTTTCACTAATTCCATCCGTGTTTTAGCTTCTCCAAGCACATTGTTGTACAGCCGCATAGCCGCATTAAACCTTGCTTGCAATTCTGAATCTTGTTTGCTGTCAACCTTTAAAGGCAGTTCCAAAACGAATGATGGTTTAGTACTCCGTGGCATATCTAATCACCTCCTGGTTTGTATATAGCTTGTTGCCTTCTACAATAACCTTGACTAAGATATATGTCAATAGGTTCCTGGTATATACAAACTAATTATGAAAGAAAGTGATAAACAGTACCGACACAATAACCACTCAGTAGGAAGCGCCACAGTACATTTAATCTGGATTCCTAAACGTAGAAAACCTGTTTTGGTAGAAGCGGTTAAACTTCGCCTAAGTCAAATCTTAACCGAGGTTGCAAACGAGAAAGGATGGATAATTAAATGTCTTGAAATCGCACCCGACCATGTTCACGTGCTAGTGGAATACGACCCGAACACACCAATTAATTCAATCGTTAAAGCATTTAAAGGAAGGTCATCGCGTTACCTCAGGCAAGAATTTCCACATTTGCTTAAACTACCAACGCTGTGGACTCATGCGTATTTCTACGACACTACAAGAAAGGTTAGCTCTGCGGTAATCGAGAAATATATTAATGACCCTCATCATTACAAATGACGGCTGTTAAAACAGCCCGTGTCGCGTTTCCACCCCGATATAAATAACATACAAGACTCAATTCATTTAATTTCTTGAGTCTCGTATTTCGGGGCTACCACGCTCCCGCTAGTTTTTCGGTGTCCAAGCCCTACATGATTCAGGAATTATTGGATACCATTAAACGTGTCTTAAGTGCGCCATAAACTTAAAATTCCTAAATCGAGAGCTAGAGAAGACTTAACATCCTTTTTTGTTGGGTAATTTATTTTTTAGAAGTCCTTTAGCCGATTTATACAATGACTGTAAGTCACTCCCGTCTTCAGGATACTGAGCTACAGCAGCGCTAGCAGTTATCCGAAATTTGCTGTTGTCGATCGCACTAAACTCTTGCTTGTCTAAAATTTCTAGAACTTGAACGAGTCGTTGATGTCCATGATCTCGGGTCATGCCATACATACCTACCACAAATTCTTGTTTATCCCAACGGCTGACAACATCTTCTTCACGAAATAATTGCTGTAGCAGTTGTCCAAGTTGGCGCAATACAGCATTATCGGTTGCAGGATCGAAAGTATTGTTAACCTGATTAAAGTTGTTCAAGTCCAAGATAAGCAAGCACATAGGTTGATTGTGCCGTAGACACAACCGCAGCAACTTATTCAGGTCTTCAGTCGCCCGATGTCGGTTGTATAGTCTAGTCAGGGGATCAATTTCACCTAAGTTCCGCTGCAACTTGATACGTTTTAGGCGCTGGAGGATGCAAGTCACTAATTCTGGTCCAACCATAGACTTGCTGACACAGTCATCTGCGCCAGCAGCAAAAGCTTGATGGATAGTATTGGCATCTAGGCGATCAGTAAGCAGTAAAATAGGTAATCCACCCCACCGCATATCATTTCGTACCACTTGACACAATTCAATTGCTTTCAAATCAGGCATCTCAAGGTTGATTATCAGCAAATCTGGTGCAGATACTTCCAAAGCCTGCCAAAAATTTTGGCGATCGCCTAAGTTACTTACTTTAATTCCCCAAGGCTCTAGTAAACTACCTAAAGTTGCTGAAAGCTGGGAATTATTGTCTGCAACCATAACCATTGCTTCTGTTTTTATGTCGATTGGTAGCAATACGTGCATGACTGTCTGTAAAACTTCATGTGCAGGTATTGGCTTTTGTAAAAAAGTGCGTCCACCCAATCGAGCTACTTGTATGCGATCCTCTAGATTGTTCTTAGCTGTAAAGACCAAAAAAGGCACTGGTGGTTTTTGCAGCAACAGTTCTGCCAATAGGGCTAGACTCTCTTGGGTTGTTTTCCCAACAACAAGATCAAGTAACACCACATTCGGACGAGTACGGTAAATTTTCTCTCTGGCTTCGGACAAGTTTGTTGCGACTTCTGCGACGATTCCTTGAGTTTGTGCTTTGATAACTAATTCACGAGTCAGTTGGCAATCGCTGTCAACGATTAATAACTTGGGAGGGTCGTCCTTATGACTTGCAGATTTTGAAACGAATCCTTGGGGAGAACACTCTATTTCTTTACGTAAAGCAAGCACCAATTTATGCAGGTGCTTAGCTTCTTTGGTTCCACAAGACTGATTGAGTTGTAGGTAGTGGTCGATTGTACGTGCTAATTGGGAGCCTTTGTTTAAACCAAAATTACATAATAAAGTTGCTAGTGTATGAGCTTTCTGCTCTGCTAAAATACATAGTTCCTGAGTCAGTGTATCTTGCAAATAGGCAGTGGCTGCTTGTTCAAGCACGGACATATACTGATTAATTCTTTCTCTAAACCGATTCTTCAACCCAGTTAATGATGATACTGTCTGCTGCTGTTGTCTGTTTTCTGTTTTGTCATACAGGTTGTTTGAAGGTTTTGTTTGTGGTGCTTTCAGACGATACCCAACGCCATAAACAGTTTCGATGAAATTAGGATCTGCTCCTACCGTCTTCAATTTCTGCCTCAAACCTTTAATCTGAGTTCTGACTGCTTCTTCTGTTGGTGTGTTCTTAAATGACCAAATACGTTCAAGAATTGCATCACAACTAAACACTTGCTGAGGATGTCGCATAAGCAACTCTAACAGAGCATACTCTTTAGAGGTTAAGTGTATAGGATGCGTTTCATAGTGTACCTGAATACGACTCAGATCAAGGCGTAAGCTTCCCCACTCCAGCACGGGTAATGGAGCAGAACTACACCGACGTAGTAAAGAACGGATACGAGCAGTTAATTCTTCAGAACAGAAGGGTTTGACAACATAATCATCTGCCCCTGCATCTAGCCCTATTGCTTTATTGTTACTACTATTTTGACCTGTCAGCAAGAGGATAGGTGTTTTAAAACCCTGTGAGCGCAACCGTCGGCAAAGGGTAATACCATCGATTTTAGGCAACACAATATCAAGCAAGATTAAATCATAGTTGAAGGCTTCTACTAAGTCCCAAGCAATTTGACCATCTGTGGCAACTTCAACTACATAATTTTGGTACTTGAGGAGTGTAGTGAGTGGTTTGCTCATCAACTCGTCATCCTCTACAAGCAAAATTCGCATTGTTGCTAATGCCTCCAAATTCTGGTGTTGACTACGTTAACAGTTCACAATCATTTATGAAGTATGAATCGAGAGTAAAAAATAAGCTGTTTTTCTTACCTTCTGTTTATGCATAAATAAGAAGGTATGTATTAAATTGAAAGAAAAATTTCTAAATGATACCAATAGGCTAACTAATAGTACAGCCAATAAGTTCCAGAAATAGAATCTGGTGTTATCTTCTTCTTTTTCTTGATAGAGAAAACTTCTTCCAATAGGTAGCCATAAAAAATTTGGGCTGACAGTTAAAGTAACATTCGCTTACTACAAAAGCTTTTTAACGTATTTAAATGGATTTGCGCTCTTCTTTGACCTATTTACGTAGTATCTGCAAAAGGGTATACTAGGGTTCAGGATAGTTTTGAAAAAGTTTACAGTTGAATCCCCATTATATTGGAAAGAAAGTGAACTTAACTGAAATTCAGTTAAAGAACTTATGCTGTCATACTCCAATTATAAGTTAGCTGATTATTCATAATGATATGATTGATTTAATTTTATTTTTATATTTTCCTCACAAGTGTCCCAAATTTTAAGTTTATTTTTGAAAGTAAGGACATCTTAAGTCTTTGCCTCTGAATATCTTGATGTACACAGAAAAGGAATTGGAACTATTAGTCTACAGTTCCTTCAAGTGTGTTTTGAACCAAACTCTCATCAATGAGAAACAACCCAGTAAGTGAAGGGTGCTATATGCCACAACAATCTTTATTATCATTCGTTAACTATTGCGCTGATACCGTTGCATCGCGTATGAATAACCAGGTCATTTCGCAGGGTAAGGGCATAGTTGAATAGCGCATAGTTGAAGATTGCTCTTAAGAGCATCCTTAGCCTAATACAAACACAGCATTCCAAAACCACTTTCAGATCCCTCGATTCATACAGCCACATCGGTGGCTTTTCATAGAGTACGTGCTGTGCGCTCCGGGCATGGAGTGCCCGCATAATTGCGATTGCAAAGGTACCAGTGCCGGAGGCGATCGCATATGCCAAAAAAGATATCTCTTCAGATCTGAATGTTGTTTCTAGGTTAGTTAATTGACTGTATTCTCTCTGCTTTGAGCATAGTTATCTCTAAACAAGCTAGGTGCTTGTGCAGATTACGCTAGAGGTTATTACAGGTATGAATTTCTTCTTAAAAATTTCTCGCCCCTTCATGCAAAACCTGATGAACATTTTGTTGGATCAATTGCTGAAGCTGAGAAACCGCCATTTTCTGATTTTTGATATTGTCGTTTTTTTAATGACACCCTTGTTAGCATTGCTTCTGCTTTTCAATGGTCATCTTGTCTTGGAACAACACATACCCGATTTAGTAAAAGACACAATACTGTTTTTAATAGTCAAACTCTCTGTATTTTGGAGTTTTGGTTTTTATAAGCGTTACTGGCGGTATGCCAGTATTGAGGAAGTGACATATATCGTCATGCTAGTGACGGCTACAGTGGTTATTGAAACCGTGTTATTTAATATTATTCAATACATACCATATGTTGGTATAGATACACTACCACAAACGCTTCCGTATATTGACGGTTTGCTTTCATGTATTTTCATTGGGGGACTGCGTTTCAGTGTGAGGGTTGTGGAAAGAACCTACCAGGGACACACATTATTCAACTTACGGGAGCGGGTGTTGATCGTTGGTGCTGGTAGTGCAGGGGTTTCCTTAGTACAAGAAATGCAAACAAATCCGCAACTAGGTTTTTATCCAGTGGCTTTTATTGACGACAATCCCGAAAAATTAAACGCACACATTCGCGGCATACCTGTCGTTGGCGATCGCCACCAAATTCCTGATGTTGTGAAATCTCTGCAAATCCAGAAAGTCATCATTGCCATGCCCACAGTCGCAGGACGAGTGATCCGAGAAATCGTCGATATTTGCAAAGTCACTGGAATTCACACAAGCACTTTACCAGGGATACACGAAATCCTCAATGGTCGCGTCCGCTTAGACAGTATTCGAGATGTCCGGATTGAGGATTTACTCAGACGCGAACCCGTACAGACAGAGATTGAGAGAGTTTCCGGATTTCTCAAAGGAAAGAAAGTACTGATCACAGGCGCAGGTGGGTCAATTGGTAGCGAACTTTGCCGTCAAATTTTCCAGTGCTGCCCAGCTGAAATGATGCTTGTGGGACACGGAGAAAATTCTGTGTTCAATATCCAACAAGAATTGGAACAACTTGTGCAAAGCATCAAAAATGACGGTAAAGCACAAGAACATATCCCTCGTCTTTCTGAGTTCATTGCTGATATTCGTTGTTACGAAAGACTAAAACACGCTTTTGCGAAATTCCAACCCGACGTGATTTTCCATGCTGCGGCTCATAAACACGTCCCCTTAATGGAATTAAATCCACCAGAAGCAATCACCAACAATGTGATCGGTACAAAAAATTTACTGGAGTTGGCGCAGCAATACGATGTGAAAAATTTCGTGATGATCTCCACAGACAAGGCGGTTAATCCGACCAATGTCATGGGGGCGAGTAAAAGAGTTGCTGAAATGTTAGTCCTAAAAGCCGCAAGAGACAGTGGTAAGCCTTATGTGGCGGTACGTTTTGGTAATGTTTTAGGCAGTCGGGGTAGTGTGGTTCCTACGTTCAAAAAACAAATTGCAGCAGGAGGTCCAGTCACTGTTACCCATCCCGATATCCGTCGTTATTTTATGACCATCCCAGAGGCGGTTCAACTCGTCTTACAAGCCACGGTAGTTGCTCATGGTGGTGAAGTGTTAATGCTGAATATGGGGGAACCTGTGAAAATCGTTGATTTAGCAAAGGAACTTATTCACCTTTCGGGATACGAAGTCAACAAAGATATTGAAATAGTGTTTACAGGATTGCGACCAGGGGAAAAGCTATTTGAGGAATTGTTTATTACTGGAGAGGAATACGAATTAACCGAACACGAAAAACTGTTGTTGGTGAAAAATGCCAGTCGGATTATTCCGAATAATTTGGATATCAGTGTAGAAGCATTGTTGAAAGCAGCAGTTAGAAATGATGTGAATACTATTTTGTTTTTGTTAGAGCAGCTAGTGCCGGGATACACTGCCAAATACTTACAAAATAAGGTGGTCGAAAGCGCTGCAAAAAATATCACTATCGTGGCACAGCAAAACGTGAAGATACTGGCAAAAGTAGAACCAAGTAGTGTGTAAGGATGAGAAAACCACAACAATTTGCTTCTTTGCAAAGGTATTTAAACAATAGAATCTACCATCATAAAGCCATAAAATTCTGTCAGAGCAAGACTTGAGCAAACTATATCAAAGAGCTTGTTAAAGTGAGGAAGTTACGCAGCAATGGAACAAATTAAGCCACTAACACTACGTCGTAACTTTTCCTGGACCTTCATCGGTAATGCTGTCTATGCAGCTTGTCAGTGGGGGATGCTGATAGTGATGGCTAAACTGGGTAGCCCGGAGATGGTCGGACAGTTCACTTTGGGGTTGGCAATTACTGCACCAGTAATCATGTTCACAAACCTGCAACTACGAGCTGTGCAGGCGACAGACGCTAAAAAACAGTATCTTTTTAGGGATTACCTGGGCTTGAGGCTGATTGGAACAGGGTTAGCACTTCTGGTGATCATAGGAATAATCATCACTGCTGGATATCGCTGGCAGACATCATTAGTGATCTTGTTAGTTGGATTGGCAAAGGCATTTGAGTCTATTAGCGATGTGTTTTACGGGCTGATGCAGCAGTACGAACGGATGGATCGCATAGCCATATCGCTGATGATTAAAGGACCTGTATCACTGCTCCTGCTGGGCATGGGAGTGTACATATCAGGAAATCTTGTTTGGGGTGTACTTGGGTTGGTCTTTGCTTGGGCGGCGATTCTCATCGGGTATGACATTCGTAGCGGTGCCTTAATGTTAAACGCGTCACAATTGCGACCTCAATTGCATCGGAAAACACTAAGAAAGTTAGTACGCCTTGCCTTGCCTTTGGGGTTTGTGATGATGCTAATTTCACTTAATAGCAACATCCCCCGTTATTTTATTGAGCAATATTTGGGCGAGCGGGAACTGGGGATTTTTGCAGCTCTTGCCTACTTGATGGTAGCAGGGAATATGGTAGTTTTTGCGCTAGGAGAGTCAGCTAGTCCTAGACTAGCCAAACATTATGCGGCAGGAGATAGTCTCGCTTTCCGCAGCCTGCTCTTCAAGTTAGTAGGGATTGCTGGTGTGCTGGGTGGGGGCGCTGTCTTAATAGCTCTTGTTGCTGGTCGGCAGATTCTGACTCTTTTGTATCAACCTGAATATGCTGAACAGATAAATTTGTTTGTCTGGCTGATGGTTGCTGCGGCAATCGGCTACATATCGTCTTTCTTAGGCTACGGAATGACAGCAGCCCGATACTTTCGCATCCAAATGCCTTTGTTTGTTGCGGTGGTAAGTATTTCAGCCATAGCTTGTCTATGGTTGCTACCCAAACAGGGATTGCTAGGGGCAGGAATCGCACTCATGATTGCTGCAATTGTACAAGCTGGTTTCAGTTTAGGAGTCATCATTCATGCATTACACAAACTCAACAGGCATGGTAAAAACCATGATGTTAACTAAACAGCGTCCAATACATATCCTCCAGGTTGTTGGGGGCATGAATCGCGGTGGGATTGAAACCTGGCTGATGAATGTTTTGCAAAATATAGACCGCGATCGCTTTCAAATAGACTTTTTAGTTCATACAACACAGCCTTGTGCTTACGATGACGAAGTTCGTGCGCTTGGTAGCAAAATAATACCCTGCCCTTATTTGTCGCAACCATGGCTTTATGCTCGTAACTTCAAAAGAATATTACGTGAGCATGGTCCTTATGACATTGTTCACAGTCAAGTTTACCTTTTTGATGGTTTTGTACTACGCCTAGCAGACCAAAAGAAAGTCCCTGTTAAAATCTCGCACATACATCCCCTGACAGATATTAAGGAAAAGCAATTTCTTCGACCCATATATCAGTGGTTCATGACCAGATGGATAGCTGAATATGCTACCCATATACTTAGTCCGTCAAAAAATAGCTCAGAGTCCTTTCGCAAAATCTGCGATTGTTCTGGTAAACATACAGAGATTTTATACAATGGGGTCAAACTGAACCACTTTGCAAAGGAAGTGGACAGAATTGCTATACGCCAAAAATTTGCCATACCCATTGACAAACCTGTTGTTATATACGTGGCTCGTTTAACTGCCCACAAAAATCATTTGCAAATGTTAAGAATTGCCGAGCAGATTAACCGAGATAAACTTCAAGTATCTTTTGTGATGGTAGGCTCTCATGGTGAACTTATGGAAACCATAAAAGAGAAGATACATCATCGAAATGATATTTCACTTCTGACAGGAGTTGAAGATATTTCTGAACTTTTGCTGGCTGCCGACTTATTCTTTTTTCCTTCTTTAGAAGAGGGGTTTGGGGTTGTTGCCATAGAGGCAGCTGCTGCTGGACTACCCATTGTAGCTACAAACTTGCCGACGATACGCGAGGCTATCTCACCCAGCCATCACGCTTTTATGTTTCCACCTAATAACGATGAAGTTGCTTGTGCCAATATTTTAAAAATCCTCAACAATGAATATTTAAGAAATAAATTATCTTGCGAATCTAAAGAATGGGCAGTTAACTTTTCGATAACTAAGTCAATACAACAGCTCATATCTCTATATAGCACTTGTCAGTAGATATTAATTAATATGCAAGAAGTGGAGATTTTTTATGGTAAATCATGCCAGAGTTTATACCAACACACACAATATAACTCTTCAACCAAAAAATTCTGGCACTGCACCACTATTAGAGGTGCAACGCACAAAGTGGTTATTTTTAGCGCTGTGTTTTTACTTACTGTCCCAAAGTTTTACGATCCCCATCCTTCCTATTGGTCCTTCTTGGGCACTTTGGCCCTACCTTTCCGACTTTGCAATCGGTCTACTTGTGTTAATATTTTTGCTCAATTTTCGGTGTAATTTCTCAATATCTAACTCCAGCAAGAACATTTTTTTCTTACTGATAGTTGTTTTTTTGGGAAGCGTCTTATCATATCTTTTATATCTTGACTCCTTAGGAGAGAAACAGGCGATCGGAGTTAATTTTGGTATTTTCCAAATCTATCGCTTAGTTCAATTCATTTTAGTATTTTTCATAACTGCACATATACCTCTCACACCAGAGCGTATCAATTTTCTCAGGCGTATTGTTGATGGGGTTTTCATCTTTGTATGTTTAGGAATTGTGTTGACATACACCGGAATTGTGCCCTTATCTACAGTTATTGCACATTTGCCTAAAGATGGCCCTTGGATATTTTATGAGGCTTATGAACGTTCTGGCGGTGGCAAGGGCTTAGGCTTTGTTGGCTACAATTATGCCTATACAGCTGTTCAAGTGATTATGCTTGTTAGTTTGAGAATACACTTGGCATTAAATCAACAAAAGGAATTCTCTAATAATATATTTCTGCTTGTATCCATAATCGCCTGTTTTTTGAGTGATTCTCGCGCTGGCTTAGCAGCTATGTTATTTTTGGCAATAATATATTGGTGGCAAAAACCAAAGTATATATTAATATTAATAACAACTGCATGGATTATATCTACAATTAGCTTAGTTATTGGTCTACAAACATTAGACTTAAATTCATCTAATCATCCAACTTTTGAGCGCCAAGAAACTTTGTTAGAAGTCAATAATACTGAAACTTTAAGTGGACGAGATGAAATTTGGATAGAACGTCTTGCTTTTATAAATGAAGAACCTACGCGATGGTTGGTGGGAACAGGTTTTGGATCAGCGCTCGATTCTGGTGACAATGCACATATGCTTCCCCTTCATATTATCTTGGAGACAGGCATATTCGGTTTATTAATAGCTGTGTTTTTATTCTCTCAAATACTTAAATGTTTGTATTTAGATGAAGCAGGATGCAAACCAATCTTTTGGGGAAGTGTTGCCTTGTTGTTAAGTTCCACAACTCAGGAGACTTTTTATCCGGTTCCTGCTTTAGCACACTTTTTGGGATTTTATCTCTGTTGTTTAGCAATAGCCTTGCGCAAAGAGGTATGTAGAACTAAAGATGAGACAAATTTCCAAAAACCTGGATTAAAAAAGCTAAGATAACACATCACAATATCAGTCAATAGCTATTGCAAGTGCTCGGTAATATTAGAAGCTTTACAAGTATGAATTCTGTCTCATAAAAGAAATAAAGTTATGAACATTTTTTGGAAAGGCACAATAGTGTTAACAGCTTTTTTAACTTCAGTTCTTCCAGGCTACAGAAAGCTGCCAGATACCACAACCAATATGGCTTCTGAATGGGCTAGCGCAGATAAAGTACAAGTGTCTGCAAGTGCAATAGCAAGCAAAACAACCTCTAATTTACGAGTTTATTTGCGAGATGACGGTACTGTTATGGTAAATAATCAGCCTTTCTTTCCATTTGGCTTCTACCATGACTCTCAAAAAAGCCCTGATTGGAGGACTACAAACAGCAAGCGCTTAAATCATTTAAAAGAAATTGCTGCTGCTGGATTCAATATCATTCATCCTGAAATTGGTGGCAATTATGAAAGTGATAAGGTTTTTCTAGGTGTAGCAGAAAAGCTGGGTGTTCGAGTTCTTCCTAACTTTAGTTATAACTCTCGTTTAGAGATTATTAATAAATACAAAAAAGAACCAATAATTATAGGGTGGGACATTGCTGATGATGTGGATCATCCCAACAACAAATTTACTCCAAAAATGATCAGTAATTGGCACACTGAAGTCAAAAATGCCGATCCCAGTCGGATTACATATGTCACTGCTGCGTTCCCGAAGAGAGTAAACCAATTTATCAATGTCTCTGATATTGTTGGTTTTCAATCTTATCCTATTGATAACGATCCTAACGTGACAAAACCCTTACGTAGTAGTTACTACACTATACAGTCTGCATTTCAAGATGAGAAAGGGAATTTCTACAATCGACCAATTATTGCTCTTTTGCAAACATTCCCTTGGAAAAATAAACCCCCGAAGTTTCATGAAGTACGCAATATGACATATTCAGCGCTCATCAATGGCGTAAAAGGTATTATTTACTATTCGTATTTTTTTGATGGATGGGAATTATCACAACAAAAAGATTTATGGAATGGAATGAAATCATTAGCACCGGAAATCAAAAATCTTAGCCCAGTGCTGTTAAACGGTAGCTTCACTAAGATAGATACCAAAGTTGATGATTTGTTCGCTGGGCAATGGATTTATGGCAACAATGTTTATGTAGTTGTACTTAGTACATCTCCAACAAAAACTATAGAAGCTTCTATAACAATTCCTGCTAAGGTAACAGGCTCAGCACAACCGCTGTTTTCAGAACGTCCTTCAGGCATGGTTTTTAAAAAAGACAAACTGAACGGTTTGATTAAACCGGGTGATGTTCATGTTTATAAGATACTGAACAATAGCAAAAAATAGGCGATCGCTAATTTTGATTCCTCAAACTCTTATTTCCTTGTCAAATATTTTCAATCTTTGAAATTCAATTACATTTCAGCTTTTTTGGAGTTTGATTATGCAGCAGCTAGTTAGCATTGGTATGCCTGTCTTTAATTGCGAAAAGACCTTAATATCGGCAGTTAAATCAATCTTGAATCAAACTTACTCTAACTGGGAACTCATTTTGATTGATGATGGTTCTAATGATAAAACATTAGAAATAGCTAAGAGTTTTCAAGATTCCCGAATTAAGGTGATTGCAGATGGTTTAAATCAACAACTTCCTAGTCGCTTAAACCAAGCTATTGCCATGAGTAGAGGAAAATATTTTGCTCGGATGGATGGTGATGATATTTCCTATCCTCAGCGTTTACAGGTTCAAGTTGAATATCTAGAAAAACACCCATATATTGACCTTTTGGGAACTGGAACAATGATATTTCATAGCAATGGAGAGGCTAGAGGGAAGTCTCTCGTGAAACAGTCTCATGCTGAGATATGTTATCATCCTTGGAGGGGCTTTGGAATGACACATCCAACATGGATGGGAAAAATTGAGTGGTTCCGTAAATATCAATATCAACCACAAGCTATTAGGATAGAAGACCAAGAGATTTTACTTCGGAGTTACAGAAATAGCCGCTTTGCATGTATCCCTGATATTTTGTATGGCTATCGTGTAGAGTCTTTGTCACTGAAAAAGAGCCTATCTAGTAGGTATTATCATTCCCTATTTTTAATGCAAAAAGCCTTGGCAGAAAAAAGATTTGTGTTTGCCTATGGTATGTTACAACAAATCCCCAAAGCTTTAGTAGATATTTTTGCTGTGGCTACAGGTTTAGATTTCAAGATACTTAGACATCGTGCGGGTATTCCAGTAGAGACAGCAGAACTGATTCAGTGGAGACAAGTTTGGAACCAATTGAATAACGACCTAACAAGTTCTGAGATGAGCCCCAGCTATCAATATTCGTGAAGGTTTAGCTCAATTGTTACAGGCAAGCCACAAAGTAGTAGGAGCAAAAAATGAAAAAACTTTTGATTGTCGCTACAATCCCAGTGACATTGAGTAGCTTTTTCCCCTACATTACACGCCACTTACAAACTAAGGGCTGGTGTGTGGATGGTATGGCGTCTGGAATCTCTAGCGATACTAAATGCCTGGAACTGTTTGATCATGTTTGGGATGTAGAGTGGTCACGCAACCCCCTAAAATCACAAAACCTCATGGTTGCACCACAACAAATTCGAGAAGTGTTGGCACAACAGGAGTACGACATAGTCAATGTGACCACACCAGTAGCTGCGTTTGTCGCTCGTTTGGCACTCAATGATTTACGCAAGCAGGGCAAGTTGAAGATGATTTACACTGCCCAGGGATTTCACTTCTATCGTGGGGGGTCAACAATCAAAAACTCTGTCTTTTTAGGACTAGAAAAGCTTGCTGGGCCTTGGACTGACTATCTAGTTGTGGTAAATCATGAAGACGAGGAGGCAGCAAAGCGTTATCGTCTTGTTCCTAATCAAAGAGTCCGCTACATCCCAGGAACAGGATTGAATATTGAGCGTTTTTATCGTCATGCCATTGCTGAAGCTGAAATCATCCACCTGCGCCAAGAGTTAGGTATACAACCTGATACTCCATTGTTTCTCTCAGTCGCTGAGTTCATTAAACGCAAACATCCTCAAGATATTTTAAGAGCATTTGCTCGCCTTGCTCGACGGGAAGTATGTTTGGCTTTTGCTGGCAATGGACCACTGATGGCTCAGATGCAGCAGTTAGCATCTCAATTAGGGATACAAAATCAAGTGCGCTTTTTGGGGTTACGCCGCGATATTCCTACTTTAATGAGTGCGGCAGTAGCTACTGTGCTTGCTTCTGAACAAGAGGGGCTACCCAACTGTGTCATGGAGTCTTTGTGTATGGAAACTCCAGTGATCGGCACGGATATCCGAGGAACCCGAGACTTACTAGAAGGAGGTTGTGGTCTGCTCTTCAAAGTGGGAGATATAGAGGCACTGACAGCAGCAATGGCATGGATGTTGGATAATCCGCAAGCGGCTAGAGTCATGGCTCAGCGTGGGCGAGAGCGCATCGCTGACTATGAAGTGTCGCAGATTGTGAAGCAATACGAGGCTTTATATGGGGAGGCTATATCGCCCAGAGAATTCGCTAGTGCTTCTGGGCGGTGAAAAACTCAAGACGCAACGTTTTTTCATTAATTAGACTTAAGGATGTATTTATGAATGGTAAACATTTCCAGGGTGAGCGTGTCACAACGTATAACACATTCATCAAGCCTGTATGCGATCGCGCCGTAGCAGCAATCGCCCTATTGGCTCTGACACCCCTGATGCTCATAGTTGCGATCGCCATCTACAGGAATATGGGAGGTCCTATTTTCTTCCGCCAACCCCGCCCAGGTAAAAATGGTGGTATTTTCAGCTTCTATAAATTTCGCACCATGACCAATGAGAGAGACACAGAAGGGAACTTATTACCTGATGAACGGCGCTTGACACCTCTGGGTAAATTTCTTCGCCAATCCAGTTTAGATGAACTCCCTCAACTTTGGAATGTGCTTATAGGCGACATGAGCCTTGTCGGCCCTCGTCCCTTGTTAGTACAATACTTAGAACGCTATACACCAGAACAAGCTCGCCGTCATCAAGTTACGCCAGGAATCACGGGCTGGGCGCAAGTTAATGGTCGCAATGCAATCCCCTGGGAGGAAAGGTTTGCTTTGGATGTTTGGTACGTAGAGCATCAATCTCTGCAATTAGATTTGTGGATCATGATGCTGACAGTATGGAAAATTCTCAAGCGTGAAGGTATTAACCACCCGGAAGCTGCAACTATGTTTGAATTCAAAGGAAATCCTCAGAGAATCCAAGAGAGCGTAAATATCACCTAGTACCAAGTTGTAGTCATACAGACAACTTGTCATGCTGTTCTTTGTAGCACCAACAGGACTTACGCATGCATTATGAAGAAACGTAGACGCAACGGTGAGGCAGTGAGTGAGCAGTTCTCTTGGAGGAGCCAGCGCGAATGACGGTGAGTCCAGCGCTGCAGGAGGGTTTCCCGAACTCACAGCGACTGGCGTTCACCGAAGGTGTGCCGAAGGCATACCCGAAGGGCTTTCTCGACCCAGGCGACTGCGTGTCTCCTCCGGAGGACAGGCGCCGAGAGCGCTTAAGCTCCCACCGGGTGAAGGCACAAAGCAGCGTCTGGGTTGGGTGAAACCATGACAAAACCGGACAACCTTCTCCCACGAGTACTCTTAAGGGATCCACAGATATCTGTGGTGGGGGCAAAAAAGGCGGGGTTTCTCAATTAACAGTGCTTATTGACATCAAACCCCGCCTTTTTTGCCAAGGTTGTCCGGTTAAGTCTCGGAAAAATGTAGCGGCTACACCAGAAGGCATACCCGTAAGTCGTAACCAAAAAATCAATTCATATCGAGGAGATGGGATCATGACTATAGCAATCCACAAGAGTACAGAAGCGAAACCTTACCACAAGCCGTATCAATTTAAGCGCTTTCTTGATCTACGGTGGTCTGATATTAACTGTGATCTACATATGCATACTAGTTGGACAGATGGGAAAGCTGGTGTTTCAGACATTCTAGAGTTGTCTGTCCGCGAAGGTTTAAGTTACGTAGCCTTCACAGAACATGTCCGCAAAGATACAAATTGGTTTCCAGAGTTTGCCCAAGAAGTCAGGTCAAAAGCAGAGGCTTATTTTCAACTTAACGTACTGGTAGGTTGTGAAGCGAAGGCACTCGATATCAATGGTGGATTGGATGTTTCAGAGGAAATTTTAGCTGAGTGCGATCTGGTGTTAGGTAGCGTTCACCGCTTTCCGAATAGTCAAGGGGGGTATATCAATGTGTCTCACCTAACTTCACAGGGATTTGCCCAAATTGAATTTGAACTAGCTCTCGGCTTACTGAAGTTTGCACCTATAGATGTGTTAGCTCATCCCGGTGGTATGTATTCTAGACTTCACGGCGAGTTTCCGGCAGAGTTCATGCGCGAGTTAATGAAGGTTAGTCTAGAGCGAGGCATTGCTATGGAAATCAATACCTCTTACTTGCGTAATCTACCTAATTTCCTAGAGTTATGTGCAGAACTTAACCCTTATGTTTCTATCGGTTCAGATATGCATCGTCTAGAGCAGCTAGCTAATTGTCGAGATCAATTACATCGGTTAGGAGTGGGAGCGTGATGAAAGTATTAGTGACTGGAGCGGGTGCTCTATTAGGTCAGGGCATCATCAAGAGCCTACGGATGGCTAATACTCCTTACCATATCATTGCGGTTGATCCTGATCCTCGGGCTGTCGGCTTGTATTGGGCAGATCAATCATACTTAGTTCCCCTAGCCATAGATCCATCTTATTTAGATGTCGTCTGCCGCATTCTTGAGCGCGAAAGACCTGATGTGGTTCTCATTGGCACAGATGTGGAACTGCTCACGTATGCTCAAAATAAGTCAGATCTGGAATCGAGATATAAAACGCGAATCATCGTTAGCCCACCTCATGTCATTCAGATTGCTGATGATAAATGGTTGACTTATGAGTTCCTGCTAGCAAATGGATTTCCTTGTCCCAAATCAGCTTTGCCTAGTGGGATTTCTAAGCTGTTACGCGAATGCGATTTTCCATTGATCGTTAAACCTCGGACTGGTGCTCGTTCTATTGGTGTTCACCTCGTGAGGAATGAGGAAGAACTCTATCAAGCATTAAGCCAAGTAGAAAATCCTGTGATTCAAGAATGTGTTGCCAATGCTGAGCAAGAGTATACCAGTGGCGTAGTCATAGATATGGGAATTGCCAAGGCAGTAGTCACCATGCGGCGTGATTTGCGCCATGGCAATACTTATCGCGCTTATGTGGAACCTGATGCTCCTTTCAACTGTTTGCTAGCAAAGATTGCTGAACAATTGGGTGGAACGGGACCGTTAAATTTTCAATTTCGGGTTGAACAAGGAATCCCGAAAATTTTCGAGATTAATGCCCGTTTCTCTGGCACCACTCCTCTGCGTGCTTATGCTGGATTTAACGAGGTGGATTACCTCGTACGGCATTATGTTCTAGGCGATTCTATTCGAGTACCTCAAGTGCGAGCGATCGCCATTTTCAAGTATTGGAATGAAATTGTCGTTGAACCAGACCAACTGGAACGATTCACAAATAATTTAGAGCTTCTCAATGCTGTGGTTGCATGAATACCCAAGTTATTCAATTATCAAATCCTTTGTGGTTAGAAACACTACAAAAAATACCGCATGATATTTATCAATTGCCCGAATATTTTGCTTTGGAAGCCATCAGAACCAAAACACTTCCGGAAGCTATTTTGATACATGATGACGACCGAATTCTGTTTGCACCGTATTTGCTGCGCACCTGCAATGACATAGAGACTTCAGCAGAATATATACAAACAGAAATTTTTGATGTGGTTTCACCTTATGGCTATCCAGGAATTTTGTTGAGTCAGACAGCTGTGAACACCTCAGATTTTCTGGATATTGCTATCAATGAGTTAAAACAGGTGTTAAGACAAAAGGGAGTCTGCTCAGCTTTTTTTAGACTGCATCCCATCATTAATCAGAATTTATCTGCAAATTCCCATTTGGGTGTTTTTATAGATAACGGGAAAACAGTCTCTAGAAATTTGGAACTTTCTGAGCAAACAATCTGGTATCAAACTCAGCCAGGCCGGAGAAAAAAAATAAATCAATGCAAGCAAAGTGGATTAAAAGCCAGGATGGTCGTATTTGAGGAATACATTGATGAATTTGCAGAAATTTATGCAGAGACAATGACGCGAGTGAGTTCGGCAGCAATGTATTATACTTTCAATAATGAATATTTTTCCCACATGAAAGACCTACTGGGGAAAAAGCTGCATTTATGTATAGTAGAACTCGACAATCAGGTGGCTTCGGCAGCCTTATACACTGAGTACTGTGGCATAGTGCAGAATTTGTTCCGGGGAACGAGAACTAAGTTTTGCGACCTTTCCCCGAGTTCCTTAGAAATTGATTACGTGAGATTTTGGGCGAAAGAACGTGGGAATAAGATTTTACACTTGGGAGGAGGGCTGGGAGGATCACAAAATAATCTCTACAATTTCAAAGCTAGTTTCTCTAAACTCAGGCACATTTTTTTGACAATGCGCTTGATTATAGATGAAGAGAAATATCATTTCTTAGTTGGACAGCGGGCAAAATATTTGAACATTGGTTCTGAACAACTACTAAATTCTCACTTTTTTCCTGCTTACCGTTATCAAGAACAAAACTAAGATAAATATCTTAGTTTTCTCCACTCGTCATCCGAGTGGAGACAGTTTTTGTTTTCAGATGAGTCAAGGGAGAATGCATACTTCCTTGGAAACATTAAAACAAGCACGAAATCAGGGAATGCTGTATTTTGTTTGTACAAAATAAATACAAAAAAAATAATCTTGGGTTCGCTTGTGAAAAGTGAAACAGAACTATGAATAAACCAATTCTCCTCTCAACTCCCCATATGGGCGATCGCGAACTAGAATTCGTCAAACAAGCTTTTGATACGAACTGGATCGCCCCTGTTGGTCCCCATGTCGATGCTTTCGAGCAAGAATTTTGTCAAGTTATAGGTGCAAGTCATGGTGCTGCTGTAAGTTCCGGTACAGCAGCGATCCATTTAGCTTTGCGTTTGGTTGGTGTACAGCCAGGAGATGAAGTTTTTTGTTCTAGCCTAACGTTTGTGGCTACTGCTAACCCGATCACCTATTTAGGAGCAAAACCAGTCTTTATTGACTGCGATCGCATTTCTTGGAACATGAATCCCGACTTATTGTGGGAAACACTACAGCGCCGTGCTAGGATGGGAAACTTGCCCAAAGCTGTTATACTTGTACACTTATACGGTCAAAGCGCAGATATCGACCCGATTGTAGAAGCTTGCGATCACTATGGAATTCCTTTGATTGAAGATGCAGCCGAATCTTTAGGAGCCACCTATAAAGGACGTTCGCCCGGAACCTTTGGAAGAATTGGTATTTACTCCTTCAACGGTAATAAAATTATCACGACCTCTGGCGGCGGGATGTTAGTTTCTAACGACGAACAGCTGGTGAGCAAGGCTCGTTTTTTAGCAACCCAAGCGCGCGATGGACAAAGCCCCGCCAAGGGCGATCGCACTCCCCATTACCAACACTCAGAAATTGGCTACAATTATCGGCTTAGCAATGTTTTGGCTGGGATTGGTCGGGGTCAATTGCGTGTTTTGAACGAGCGAGTTGCGGCTAGAAGACGCAACTTTAATATCTACCAAAAGGCTTTAGGAAAACTACCAGGCATTGAATTTATGCCAGAGGTGAGTTTTGGTAGAGCGACTCGCTGGCTAACTTGCCTAACAATAAATCCTGAGGCTTTTGGCGCTTCTAGAGAACAAGTCCGCCTCGCTCTTGCCGAACAGCAAATTGAATCGCGTCCAGTCTGGAAGCCTTTGCACCTCCAGCCAGTCTTTGCTGATTGTGAATATGTTGGTGGTGCTATATCAGAAGATTTATTTGCACGCGGTCTTTGCTTACCTTCTGGCTCGAATCTCACAAGTGAGGACTTAGAGCGAGTCATTGATGCAATTTATGCTGTTCACTATAACCATAGCAAAAATCCCTCTTCCCTATTCACGGTTTTGTAGCTAATTTACAGCATAAAAAAATTATCTTCTGTCAAAATTTCATATTGTTAGTTTGATGCAATATTCATTGTATCTAACTATAGCAATCCGCGCAGGATTTCTGAAAAATCTTAGTATTGTAGGGTGGGCAGTGCTTACCGTATTTTGCCCATTACATCCAGGTTTTGCTAAGCATTGCCCACCTTACGTGTCGTTCAAAAATCTGCGGAGGAGTCCTATAACAATATGAAAAATTAACATAGACTGAAAATTGCTTGAAACATTATGGAAACACAAGAAAGTAGTTTAAATTTTGCCAAATACTTGCACCTCGTCAAGCGTCATTGGTTACCTGCTGTAGCAATATTTTTCCCGGTTTTCCTGATATCACTGCTAGCTCTAACTTTGAAAAAGCCTGCTTATGAAGCAGAAGGAAAACTGTCGTTTCAAAGAACTAACACGATTTCTTCCCTCACAGGAGTAGGAACAGAAATCAGCAGGTTAGAACCCTTGGTAACTGATAGAAGTAATCCTCTAAACACAGAGGCAGAAGTCATTCGTTCTGTTCCGGTTATACACAAAACTATCAACCAACTCAACTTGAAAAACAGAAAAGGAGAACCCTTAACCACGAAGGAATTTATGAAACTGTTGACAATTAAAGACGTTAAGGGTAGCGATGTTTTACAAGTTTCCTACAAAGATACTGACGCGAAAACAGCAGCAGAGGTTGTTAATACGCTGATGCAAAACTATTTAGGCCAAAATATCGTTTTCCATAGAATCGAAGTTGCAGCTGCCCGCAAATTTCTAGAGGAACATTTACCAAAAGCCGAATTAGTTGTCCGCAAAGTAGATGCACAACTCCGCCAGTTCAAAGAAAAAAATCAAGTTGTTGCCTTGACAGAGGAAGCGACTAGAGCAGTGGAAAGAATGGCTGACTTGCACAAACAAATTGGCGACTCTCAATCTAGAATTGCCGATCTCGATGCTCAGTCTCAAGCTATCCGCAACCAATTGAAGATGAACTCCCAGCAGGCGGTTAGTACGACTTCTCTGAGTCAGTCTCGAGGCGTGCAAGATATACTCACAGAAATTCAGCAGCTAGAAACTCGACTTGCTGCTAGGAGAGTTATTTTGCAGGAAAATCATCCCGAAATTATCAATTTAAAAAGTAACTTAGTAGCGCTCAGAAAAATACTAAAAACGCGTGTCAAAGAGGTTGCAGGAACCGCACAATCAAATGTAAATAACAACTTGCAAATTGGAGAATTGCAACAAACACTCAGTGCCAGGTTAGTGGAATTAGAGTCAACCCGTTTGGGTTTAACTAATCAAGTCATGGCTTTAAGTAACCTACAAACTAACTACAGAAAGAGGCTGAAGGTGTTGCCGAGATTGGAGCAACAACAACGAGAGTTACAACGTCAGTTAGAAGCCGCTCAATCTACCTATTCGCTGTTATTACAAAAGCTCCAAGAAAGCCGCATTGCCGAAAATCAGAATGTAGGCAACGCCCGCATTATATCTGCTGCCCAAGTTCCTGAAGATCCGGCTTCTTCTCCTATGATTTCGTATCTGAGTGCAGCCTTAATTGCTAGCTTAGCTAGTTTAGCAAGTATGTATATTTTGGAAGCAAGAGATAAATCCATTAAGACTGTTGATGAGGTCAAAGAATTATTAAGATTGACTTTATTGGGTGTCATACCTGCCTTTAGTAATTCCAAAAAATCTCCTCGCCACAAGGAAGAACTAGAGCCTTATAGCCAAAGACTTGTTGTCAGAAATACACCTCGTTCTCCCATTAGTGAATCTTACCGGATGCTACGAGCAAACTTGAAGTTTGTGAGTGCCGATAAAGAATTAAGAACTATGGTCATCACTAGTTCTGTACCGCAGGAAGGTAAATCAACAGTAGCTGGCAATTTAGCTCTAACAATAGCGCAAATGGAGCGTAAAGTATTACTGGTAGATGCAGATTTGCACCGCCCAGTTCAGCATCGAATTTGGGAGCTAACAAATGATAAAGGTCTGAGCAATGTGATTGTTGGACAAGCGGAATTAAAGACAGCAGTCAAAACCGTCATGGATAATTTAGATATTCTTACTGCTGGCGTAGTACCTCCTTCTGCAGCCTCTCTGCTTGACTCCAGAAAAATGGCTGGCTTGATTGAAACTTTTGCTGCTACCTATGACTTCGTAATCATTGATGCTCCTTCATTAACGGTTGCTGCTGATGCTGCGACTCTAGGTCAAATGGCTGATGGTGTTTTGTTGGTAGTTCGACCGGGAGTAGTGGATTCTGTTAACGCCGCTATTGCTATGGAAGTTTTGGAAAAATCTGGTCAGAATGTCATAGGACAGGTGATAAATGGAGTTATTCCAAAAAATGAACGCCACAGCTACTACTACTTTAACAAGGAATACTATCCGCAAGAACAGGTAGCATTACAGAAAAGTTGAAAAGCTGTCTCATAAGATTTAGCGCGAAATACAAAAAATCTTGACCTTCAAATAGCCAAGCAATTTCTTGTGATATACCTCTACTATCAACTAGAGTTGAATCCATGTAGTCAAGTTTTTGGCGTCACTTATACAGATAACAATAGGCTAAAAACCAGGCTAAAAAACAGCAATCTTAGTTTATTGAGCATCAGGTAAAACATTTTATGCTGTGGGTATTTTGTCTATCCATATTCTGTACTTGCGCTCTAGTAGCAAACGTGCAGAATATGGATGTAGAAACTTTTGAAATCTCATTAGTCATTCGTTTGAGGGAACAATGGCATTTATGAGAGGAGTGAGTATGTATAATCAAAACGGCTATATAGTAAATTTTTTTGGGCTATCTGTAGACTCGATAGAAATCATCAGCTACCTGCGAAAAAATTTACAATTGAAGGAATTTTGCCAAAAAATTTTCTATAAAAACATTATTGATCAAGCTGCTCAGGAAAGAAGTTTAATAGTGACTCCAGAAGAAATTGAGACAGAGACAAACTACTGGCGGTTGGAAAAACATTTGGAGACAGATGACGATATTATTGTGTGGTTAACAGAGCAGATGCTTACTGTAGAAGATTGGACAGAAGCAATTCGCGATCGCCTCCTAGAGCAGAAATTATCTGAATCTTTATTTAGCCAAGAAGTAGAAAGCTTTTTTATTCAACATCAGCGTGATTTTGATCAGGTATTGCTTTATCAATTGGTTGTCCCCCACGAAGATTTAGCTCAGGAACTCTTTTATCAAATTTCGGAGCAACAAATTAGTTTTTATGAAGCTGCCCATTTATATGATATTGATGAAAGACGCCGTGATCAATGTGGTTATGTAGGGAAAATTTACCGTTACAATTTCAATCCAGAACTTGCAGTTATCGTGTTTAATGCTGGCGTAGGAGAATTAATTGGTCCAGTGAGAACTCAAGACGGAATTCATTTGTTGACAGTAGAAGAGTTTATTCCATCTGAACTTACCACTACAATACGGCAAAATATCTTAAATCAGATGTTTATGCAGTGGTTAGAAAGTCAGCTTGATAATATGTTGCAAAGTGATGGTTCAATTTAACAGTTACCAGTTATCAGTTATCAGTTATCAGTCCTGAGTCCTGACGGCGGGCGCTTTGGGGGATGCGCTCACCGCCACCAACGCTCTCTGGTGCTCTTGGTGGGGGACGCGCGACCACTCGTATTTAACTGATAACTGCGGCTGGTACTGTTCACTGTTAAAGACAGTTACATAGGGGGATTTAAACCCCCTATGTAACTGAGGAGCCAGTGTCGTGGTGAGGCAGCACTGTGGGAGGGTTTCCCTCGTGCCGGCTCTGCCTTTCATGGTTTCACGACTTGAGACATCTGGCGTACTACGTATAGACGTAGGGATCTTAGACCCTTTAATTTACGATAATACCCCCACCATAATCTTTGATTTGGTGTGGGAGGATGTCACGCAGCACGCACGCGATCGCATCCCACCACGTAAGTAACCAGATCAGTCGTATTGGATTTGTGTCTACGATTCTTGCCTTCTTTTTGTGCATTTGCACAATTGCAATGACCAACAGGAAAAAATTCTTTGGTCAAATGCCCAATGAACTGGAGTTCGCGACAGAGTAATGTTAAATCAGTCGTCCAAGAGGTGAATGCGTGTCCCACAGAAATCGACTCAGCAAGCATCTACCCATCGCTCGGATAGCTATCGTGCGATCGCTTCCCGGATTGGGCGATTTACTGTGTGCTGTCCCTGCGATGAGAGCGTTACGAGCAGCTTTCCCACAGAGCCACATCACCCTGATTGGTCTTGCGTGGGCAAAAGCTTTCGTCGAGCGCTTCAGCCATTACCTTGATGAGTTCTTAGAGTTTCCCGGCTATCCAGGAATTCCTGAAATTGCTCCACCTGTCCACAAAATACCACAGTTCTTGGCTAGGGTACAGCAACAACACTTTGACTTGGCATTGCAAATGCATGGTAGCGGTATCATCAGCAATACTTTCACCGTCTTACTTGGTGCGCGTGTCAACGCTGGTTTTTATCTGCCTGGTCAATACTGTCCAGATGCAGATTATTTCCTACCATACCCAGATCACGAACCAGAAGTATGGCGTCACCTGCGGTTGATGGACTATTTGGGAATACCACTCCAAGGAGATGCGCTGGAATTTTCCCTAAGTAAAGAGGATTTTTCGGCTTTGCACAAAGTCGAGGAAGTGCAAGCTCTCCAGAAAGGAAAGTATGTCTGCATTCACCCTGGTGCAAGTGTGCCAGAAAGACGTTGGTCTGTGGAAAATTTTGCTGCTGTTGCTGATGCAATTGCTGCTCGTGGTTTCCAGGTTGTGCTGACTGGCACAGCACCAGAAGCAAATCTCACGCAGTCAATTGCCCAGATGATGCAAGCAAAGCCGATTAATTTGGCGGGAAAGACCAACTTGGGTGCATTGGCAGCGCTTTTGAGTCACGCAGAATTGCTGATATGTAACGATACTGGTGTATCGCATTTAGCAGTAGCTTTGGGAGTGAAAAGTGTTGTGATTTTTACCAACTCTGACCCGCATCGTTGGGCACCGTTAAACCGCAATATTCACCGGGTCTTAAGTTCTGAGTCAGTTTTGCTCCAAACCGCAGAGACGCAAAAGATGCAGAGAGGGAGAGATGGAGAAGACAATTTAATTTCCTCATTTCCCTACCACTCCATCACTCCATCAATGGTGATGGTTCAGGTAGATGACCTGCTGTCAAAGGAGGTAACAAATGTTACCTAATTTGACGAATATGCAAAAAGTTCTGGTGATGCAAGTCGGTAGTCGTCAGGACTTAATACAAACGATTCCTGCACTCCAAAAGTTGCGCGAACTGCTAGGAGATGCCACCATCACATTGATGGTTTCTCCATGTAGTAGCGAAATAAGTATAGAACTGCCTTGGGTAGATGAAGTCTTTGTCTATGAGGGTGGTGACACATTTGTAGATGCTGAACGCGAATTGGCGTTGATATCCAAGCTTCGCCAAAGCGCTTTTGATTGTGCTGTCATTTTCACGAATCCTGGAGAGTCACCTTATCCGCTAGCATATATTTGCTATTTGGCAGGAATTCCCATACGTATCGGTCAGTCGCAAGAGTTCGGCGGTGGCGTTCTTTCCGAGTGGGTGAAGCTGTCATCAAAAGAGACTCACCCAGTAGATAAACACCTTTTCTTGCTTACATAAGATTTCGTAGTGAGGACTTTAGTCCTCTTCAACTCAAAGCTTGGACTAAAGTCCTTACTACAAACAACTTTTCTTATGAATAATTTTCGGAACATAATATTTAGTCGTTTGTTTTCCTTTGCATATGACTAATGACAAATGACCAATGACTAATAACTATGAAACCATTACGTATCCTCACCTGGCATATTCACGGTAGCTATCTCCACTACTTAACACAGAGTCACCATCACTTTTATTTGCCTGTCAAACCAGAACGACCTGAAGGTTATGGCGGTCGTTTAGGGGGTTTTCCTTGGTCAGATAATGTTTATGACGTTCCCGCAGAGGAAGTTAGAAATCTCCAGTTTGACTGTATTTTATTTCAGTCGCGTAAGAACTATCTTGAAGACCAATACGAAATTCTCTCTGAGTCACAGCGGCGGCTACCCCGAGTTTACCTTGAACACGACCCACCACGGGAACACCCAACAGATACACGTCATGTTGTAGATGATCCAAACGTGCTGCTGGTTCATGTGACGCATTTTAACCAACTTATGTGGGATAGTGGTCGCACTCCGACTCGTGTGATTGAACATGGGGTGATGATACCCGATGGTGTTCGCTACAGAGGTGAACTGGAACGGGGACTGGTGGTGGTGAATGGCTTGCGATCGCGCGGTCGTCGTTTAGGTGTAGATGTATTTGAACGTGTCCGTCAAGAAATTCCTCTGGACTTGGTTGGTATGGGTGCAGAAAAACTCGATGGACTCGGCGAGATACCACATCATCAACTACCAGCATTTGCTTCACGCTACCGCTTTTTCTTTAATCCCATCCGCTACACCAGCTTAGGACTTGCTGTATGCGAAGCCATGATGGTGGGTTTGCCAATCATTGGACTCGCAACGACAGAAATGGTCACAGTAGTAGAAAACGGAGTTTCTGGCTACGTCGATACCGATATTAACAAGCTCATTGACAAAATGCACCAACTTCTGCACGACCAAACCCATGCACAAAAGTTGAGCCAAGGTGCAATCGCAACAGCGCAAAAACGCTTTAACATCCAAAGATTTTCTCAGGACTGGGACGAAGCATTTCAATCAGTCATTAGTCCTTTGTCCTCTGTTCTTAGCAAATGACTAATGACAAAGATGTAGAGACGCGCTGTTTGAAGCGTCTCTACAATAACCAATGACTAATGACTAATGACTAATGACTAAATCAATTGCCTTAATTAGCGAACACGCCTCACCTCTTGGCACCTTTGGAGGTGCGGATAGTGGTGGTCAAAATGTCTATGTAGGACAGATAGCAAAACATCTGGCTATTGCTGGATACAAAGTAGATGTTTTTACGCGGCGGGATAGTCAGGATTTGCCAGAAATCATTCAATGGATGGATGGCGTTAGGATTATTAATGTGCCTGCTGGTCCTCCTACATACGTCCGTAAAGAAGATATGTTGCCGTATATGGAAGAGTTTACGGCATATGTCCTAAAGTTTTGTCAAAACTACTGTCAAAACCACACTTTATCTTCTTGTGGGGTGGAGAGCAGCGCCGTGCGGGGGTTCCCCCCGCCCGTGCGACTGCGGAGCATCTTGCCCGCCTCGAAAATACAAGGGACGGGCGAGACGCCCATCCCACAAAACTATTTCATTCATTCCAATAATGTGCAACGCCCCTACGATCTGATACACGCAAATTTCTGGATGTCAGCATTGGTGGCGGCAGAAATTAAGCGGGTGCTCAGCATTCCTTTTGTTGTGACTTTTCATGCTCTTGGTCGTGTGCGCCGCTTTTGGCAAGGTGAGGCGGATGAATTTCCTGATGAGCGATTTACCATTGAAGACCGTATCGTTGCCGAAGCTGATCATATCATCGCTGAGTGTCCGCAGGATGAGGAAGATTTGTTACGTCTGTATCATGCTAAAAAAGAAAAAATCACCATTATTCCTTGTGGTTTTGATGCAAGTGAGTTTTGGCAAGTTGATAAAACTAAGGCTCGTAAAAAGCTTGGTTTACCACCTGATGAACGTCTGATTCTCCAGTTAGGACGTTTAGTACCTCGAAAGGGCGTTGATACGGTGATTCGTGCCTTTGGGCGTCTTCTGCAACAGTATGATATCCAAGCAAGACTGTTGATTGTAGGCGGTGAATCAGAAGAACCAGATCCGCGCCTGACACCAGAAATCGCTCGTTTGCAAACTATTGCAACACAAGAAGGCGTTGAGTCGCAAGTGACATTTGTTGGACGCCGCAGCCGCGAAATGGTTAAATATTACTACTGTGCTGCTGATGTTTTCGTGACAACGCCTTGGTATGAACCGTTTGGCATCACACCTTTAGAAGCGATGGCTTGTGGAACGCCAGTGATTGGTTCTGATGTTGGTGGTATTAAATATACCGTAAAAGACAGTGAAACTGGGTATCTTGTACCGCCAAATGAGCCAGAGGCGATCGCCGAACGCCTTGCGTATCTCTACAAAAATCCTCAAGTACACAAGCGTTTAAGCCAGAACGCAATACAACGCGTCAATTACCTGTTTACCTGGGAACAAGTCACAAATTCAGTTGCGTTGCTGTATGAAAAAGTCTTGAGTCAGAAGCAGAAACCAATTTTTCTTTCCCCCCCTGCTTCTCCTGCTTCCCCTACTCCTCCTCTTTCTTCTTCCCTCACTTTTGTTGATGACAGTTTTGCAGCAGCAATAGCAGCGATGGAGAAATCCCGACAAACTTTGAAAACAGCCATTGTTGAAGCAGCAGAGGCGCTCTTCACTTGTTTTGCTTTGGGTGGAAAAGTGCTTGTTTGTGGTAATGGTGGTAGTGCGGCGGATGCTCAACATTTTGCAGCAGAATTTGTTGGTAAATTACGCTGCTCAAAACGTGCGGGACTTCCAGTTATGGCGCTGACGGCTGATACTGCTTTTTTAACTGCTTGGGCGAATGATGCTGGGTACGAGTATGTTTTTTCCCGACAGGTAGAAACATTTGCTCAACCGGGGGATGTATTACTTGGCATTAGTACGAGTGGGCGATCGCCCAATATGATCGAAGCGTTTAAAACTGCTCGTCATTCCCACATCAATACTATTGCTTTAGTTGGCGGTGACGGTGGGGAATTATTGCCACTAGCAGATTTAGCAGTCGTTGTACCAGCCACAGATACCCAACGTATTCAGGAAGTACAACACCTCGTACTGCATCTTTTATGTGAATTAGTTGAGAAGCGAGTTGGGGAAAAAGAGGAGGGCGAGAGGGGGAGAGTGGGAGAGTGGGAGAGACAAAGAGTACTCAATGGAAACCATCAGTTCTATCAAGTCGGGTAATACCGTAGTGAGGACTTTAGTCCTCTCCTAACATAGCAAGGACTAAAGTCCTCACTACAAAAATTAGCTTAAAGGAGACAAAACAACTATGGAAGAACTCAAAGACAAAGTCGTATTAGTCACAGGCGGCGGACGTGGACTGGGAGAAGCTATCAGTCACACGTTATCATCAGCAGGTGCGATCGTCGTTGTTGCAGATATTCGAGACGACTTAGCACATAAGGTGAGTGGGGAAGTTCAAGCCAATGGCTTCCAAGCATTGCCGTTGGTGTTAGATATTACCAACGAGGAACAAGCTCAAACAGCGATCGACAAGATTGTCTCCCAGTACGGACGCTTGGATGCTCTGATTAACAATGCTGGTACAGATCTTACTGTTTCAATCGAGGAGCTTTCAATTAAAGATTGGGACAGAATTCTTGCTGTGAACTTACGCGCTCCCTTTATCTTGTCAAAATTGGTTTTACCCGTCATGAAAGAACAGGGTAGCGGTCATATTATTAACATTGCTTCCACCGCGTCAAAGCGAGCGTGGGCAAATGCTTCAGCTTACCATGCCAGTAAATGGGGATTGTTGGGCTTTAGTCACGCCTTGCATGTAGAAGCGCGTCCTTATAATATCAAAGTGACAGCTTTAGTTGCAGGTGGGATGCAAACGCCATTTTTGCTAGACCGTTTCCCTGATATTGATGTCAGTAAGTTGCAAGACCCTAAAAATGTAGCTGCAACAATTCGATTTTTGCTATCTACGCCAGAGGGAACTGTTATTCCTGAAATGACAGTTCTGCCACTGGGCGAGAGTTCTTGGCCGTAATGACGAGATGGGGTATTCAGGTTTGAGATTCAAAAACTCGCGCACGAGGTTTCAAGACTCGCGCACGAGGTTTCATGACTCACGCACGAGGTTTCAAGACTCACGCACGAGGTTTCAAGACTTGCGCATGAGTTTCCAAGACTTGCGCATGAGTTTCCAAGACTCGCGCACGAGGTTTCAAGACTCGCGCACGAGGTTTCAAGACTCGCGCACGAGGTTTCAAGCTTGATAAATAAGGTTTGGCGCTTGAGTGATGATAATGCGAGCAGTGTTTCTGGATAAAGACGGGACTTTAATTGAAGATGTGCCGTACAATGTTGACCCGCAACAAATTAAGCTAGCGTCTGGTGCAATAGAGGGATTGTTCTCCCTCCAAGAAGCTGGGTACAAGTTGATTGTGATTACCAACCAGTCAGGTGTGGCGCGGGGGTATTTTCCCGAATCTGCGCTTGTGGGGGTGGAGGAACGATTGTGTCAACTTTTAGCAGCAGAAGGTATCTACCTAGCTGGTTTTTATTACTGTCCCCATCACCCCGCTGGTGTCGTGCCAGAATTTGCACTTGTTTGTGACTGTCGCAAACCTGCACCAGGTTTACTTCTACGTGCGGCTGGTGAACACAACATTGATTTGCGTTCATCTTGGTTTATTGGCGACATTCTCAATGATGTGGAAGCTGGACATTGTGCTGGGTGCAAAACGATTTTGCTCGATAATGGCAATGAAACTAAATGGGAATTCTCTGCACAGAGAACGCCAGATTTCATTGTTACCGACCTCATCGAAGCAGCACAGGTGATATTATCTGGTGATGAAAATCCCGTTAGTAGGGGCACAGCATTGCCGTACCCCCACTTAGGAGGACGCTAGTGAAACCAGATTTGATAAACCTGTTGGATGCGATCGCTCATCTTCATGTCATCGTCATAGGTGAAGCGATGTTGGATGGCTACTTACAAGGATTGAGTAATCGCCTTTGTCCAGAGGCTCCAGTGCCAATTGTTACTCTCAAAAATCGCTTATATGTTCCGGGAGGTGCTGCTAATACGGCTGTCAATGCCCGTAGTCTAGGCGCAAATGTGACATTTTTATCAGTAATTGGCGATGATTGGGAGGGTTTTCAACTACATCAAGCACTTTCAGAACGTGGCGTTTGCACAAAACACATCCTCAAAGCCTCAAATAGACAGACGCTTAGCAAGCAGCGGGTGATGGCAGCGTCGCAAATCTTGGTAAGATTTGATTCTGGCACTACTGATGCCATTGACACTGACAGCGAGCAAGCGCTGATTGACAAACTGGAGTTTTTATTTCCAGAATGTGATGCCGTAATTGTCTCAGATTACGGTTATGGAATTTTGACACAAAGAGTGATTGATGCGATCGCACAACTTCAGCAAAACAATCCTCGCGTTCTTGTCGTTGACTCTAAAAACCTCACCGCCTACCGTCACCTTAACGTTACCGCAGTTAAACCGAACTACAAACAAGCAGTGCAGTTGCTGGCGATTCCCCCCAATCCCCCCTTTTTAAGCAACGGGGGGATCTCTCGTGCAGAACAAATCAAACCTTACGGCGAAAAACTTCTTAACCTTACAGGTGCAAAAATAGCTGCTGTCACCTTGGATACAGAAGGTGCAGTGATTTTCGAGCATGATTCCCCGCCCTACCGCACGTATGCCCAACCTACCACCGAATTCCGTACCTCAGGCGCAGGAGATACCTATAGTAGCGCCCTAACCCTTGCCTTAGCCGCTGGTGCTACAACACCACTTGCTGCTGATTTCGCCGCCGCCGCTGCTGCTGTCGTTGTGCGAAAAGAAGGAACTAGCACCTGTTCTGCTGAGGAACTGCGTGAGTTTCTTTCCGAAGTAGAGGAAGACACAAAAGACAACAGAGAAAATACCTCCTCATCTCCCTCATCTCCCTCATCTCCCTCATCTCCCTCATCCCCCTCATCCCCCTCATCCCCCTCATCCCCCTCATCCCCCTCATCTCCCTCATCCCCCTCATCCCCTCCCGAAAAATACATCCCCAATCTCAACCAACTTCGCTCGCTTGTGACCTCTTACCGTCGCACTGGACATAAAATAGTTTTCACCAACGGTTGCTTTGATATCCTCCATGCTGGACACGTTTCCTATCTCAATCGTGCTAAAGCATTGGGTAACATTCTGATTATTGGCGTTAACTCCGACAACAGCATTCGCCGTATCAAAGGTGCAAATCGCCCGATCAACCCCTTGGAAGATCGTATCCAAGTTCTTGGCGGACTAGGTTGTGTTGATTATCTCATTACTTTTGACGAAGACACCCCAATCGACCTGATCCGGTTAGTTCAACCTGATGTCTACGTCAAAGGTGCCGACTACACCAAAGAAACTTTACCAGAAGCACCTGTGGTAGAACAATACGGCGGTATCGTTGAACTTTTGCCGTTTGTGGAAAACCGTTCTACCACTCGTATCATCGAGCGTGTTTGTCAATTAAACATGGAGCAAGATGACTAAGAAATTATGGAAACAGAGATGGACACAGATGGACACAGATGATTTTTATCGGTGTAAATCTCGTGTACCCTGCGGGAAGCCGCCCGGAGGGCGTCTACATCTGTGGTTTAAAATCTCCAAATTTACTGGGCGGAGAGGTTCCGCTGACTCATAAATCATGACTACCTGGAACACTGCTGAAAACATCCTATGCATCCGACTCGACACAATTGGTGATGTGTTAATGACGACACCAGCCATCCACGGCTTAAAAGCATCACATCCCAACCGTCGAATTACGCTGCTTACTTCCTCTGCGGGTGCATCCACTGCTTCACTCGTCCCAGATATTGATGAAGTGATTGTCTACGATGCACCTTGGTTAAAAGCAACAGCACCGCGACAAAATAGCCGTCCTGAGTACGAAATGGCAGAACACCTGCGGCGTCTTAAGTTTGATGGTGCGATTATTTTTACTGTATATAGTCAAAACCCGCTACCCTCTGCATTTCTATGTTATCTCGCGGACATTCCCCTACGATTGGCTCATTGTCATGAAAACCCCTACCAACTCCTAACAGATTGGGTAAAAGACCCAGAACCAGAACATTGTATGCGTCATGAAGTACGTCGTCAATTAGACTTAGTTGCTACAATTGGCTGCCAAATAGATGACGAAAGAATGTCCCTGCGTGTCCCAGAAAAAGCTTTAGCGACTGTTAAGGACATTCTTCAACAACTCGGCATTAGCCAGCAGCGTCCTTGGGTAGTCATTCATCCCGGTGCAACGGCTTCTTCACGGCGCTACGCGCCTGAGAAATTTGCTGTTGTTGCCCGCAGTTTAATACAAGACATGGGTATTGAGGTCATTTTTACAGGCACGGAACCAGAACGCGAACTGGTTACAGCAATTCAAACAGCAAGTGGTGTTGTGTCTCATTCACTTGTCGGTTGCCTTAACCTTAATGAACTGGCAGCACTCTTGTCACTTGCCCCTCTGCTCATTTCCAATAATACTGGTCCGGTTCACATTGCTGCTGCTGTTGGTACACCAGTTGTGGACTTGTACGCTCTCACCAACCCTCAGCACACTCCTTGGGGCGTTCCCAACCGCGTGCTGTTCCATGATGTTCCCTGCAAGAACTGTTACAAGAGCATTTGCCCTGAAGGACACCAAAATTGTCTGCAACTGGTGACACCAGAGTCTGTGGTTGATGCTGCTTGTGAATTACTTAATTCTACCTCTGCTACCCCTGCCACTGCTAAAAAAAACATTGTCTCGTTCCCTGACTCTGGCAGGGAATGCCTTATCTGAGGCTCTGCCTCATAAATTATACCTATTGGAGCCAGAGCCTCCTGTCATTCATTTCCAGGCAGCAGCCCGGGAACGAGAAATACTGTTAAAACATGAACGTTGACATCCTCATTCCTACCTATTCTCGCCCAACGGCTTTGGCTGTCACCCTGACTAGCCTGATAGCCCAAACTTACCGTGACTTTCGCGTCGTCATTTCTGACCAAACTGAGGATAGCAACCCGGTGGAGAGTGGCGAAGTACAAGCGGTGCTGCGTGTGCTTTCACTTCACGGTCATGAAGTGGAAGTTCACAAACACTTACCCCGTCGGGGAATTGCAGAACAACGGCAGTTTTTACTAGAGCAAGCAACGGCTCCCTATGCCCTTTTCCTTGATGATGATTTGATTTTAGAACCTTTTGTGGTTGAAAATATGCTTGCTGCCATAAAAGAAGAACGTTGCGGTTTCGTTGGCAGTGCGGTTATCGGACTCAGCTTTATTGATGATGTCCGCCCTCACGAGCAAAAAATTGAGTTTTGGGACAGTCCAGTGCAGCCGGAAAGTGTCAAACCTGACACACCACAATGGGAGCGCTGGCGTTTGCATAACGCCGCTAATCTTTACCATGTCCAGAAAAGCTTGGGTCTTACCCAGAAAGAGCAACGCAAATACCGTGTAGCTTGGGTAGGGGGTTGTGTCATGTATGATACAGAAAAACTTCGCGGCATCGGTGGCTACTCGTTCTGGCAGCAACTACCGCCGGAACACTGTGGTGAGGATGTTTTCGTGCAGTTGCGGTTGATGGAACTTTACGGCGGTTGTGGAATTATTCCTTCGGGTGTCTATCATCAAGAGTTGCCTACTACGATTGTTGACCGGAGTCATCCTGCAGATAAAGCTTTGTTATTTGAACCACAGATGGACACAGATGGACACAGATGAAGAAAAAGTATCTGTGTTCATCTGTGTGAATATGTGGTTTCTTTTTCATAAGAAGTAGTTAAATATGCGTAAAATTCTGTTTGTCGAGCTATTGGGTGGAATTGGCGATGTTTTAATCGCGTTAAGTGCGATTCATGGCTTAGCGCGATCGCACCCAGCAGCTGAACTGACAGTTTTAACTTTCCCGCCTGGGGGTGAACTGCTCAAAAGTGATCCGCTGATTCAGCGGGTTATCTGTGCGGAACCAGGGAAGGCAAAACAATCGGTTGTTGAGTTACTATCTGGTGAAACTTTTGATTTGATTGTCTCAGATACAAATTACGACGACATTGATGTAGAACTCTCGGATGGCGCGTCTTTACATAATGCGCGGGTGGTCACGAATTTGTGGCGACAACCTCCAGCAGATGAATTGGTGGGCGATCGCTTTGTCAAAATCTTGCAAGCTGAAGGTTTAATCAACCCGGATGCGATTAAACCTGCACAACTCCACCTTACCCCTGATGAATTAAGTAGATCACAAGAGCTATTCAATCATGTCCGCCGTCCTTTGGTGTTCTTATGTCCAGATGCCGGGATGGCAATTAAGCGCTGGTCTGATGTAAATTTTATTACCATCGGTCAAATTTTGCAGCAGCGTTGGGATGCGACTGTGATTGTCCCGGTGGGCTCTGATGCGAAACAAGCAGAAAGCATCGCTGAGGCGATAGGGGGTGAAGCGCAGATTTTGCCCCGTGGGAAGTTGCGGGATTTGGCAGCAGCTTTGGCGTGTGCTGATTTGGTCATTGCCGCTGACACGGGTCCAGCACGGATAGCGGCAGCGTTGAATGTGTTAACTATTACTTTGTTTGGTCCTTCTTGGCATGGGCGTTATGGTCAACCGTCACCTCATGTCAATTTGCAAGGATACCCCCAGTGTCCTGAGCGCAATATTAGTAATTTTACGGAGCAGCAATGTTGGTACGGTGGGGTGTGTCCGTTGGATAAGGGTTGGCAAAGTTGTATGGAGGGGATTTCGGTTGATGAGGTTTTAAGTGTTGTGGAGGGGTTTTTAATAAACCGCAGAGGCGCAGAAACCGCTGAGGAAGAGAAGAAGAAGTCTATGAGTTAGGAAAATGAAGTCGATACTAGAAAATTCAAAATCTAATATCCAAAATGCAAGGTTGCATGGTTTGCGTAACATTTTGGTGATGCGGCTGGACAATATTGGCGATGTGATTATGACGAGTCCGGCTTTGCGGGCAATTAAGGAGAATTTGCCGGAAAGTCGTTTGACGTTGATGGCGAGTCCTGGTGGAGCGCAAGCAACAGAGTTATTGCCTTGGGTTGATGAGGTTTTACCGTGGCGTGTGCTTTGGCAGGATTTGGGTAAGTTGGATTTCGATCCGGCGCGGGAGTGGGAATTGGTGAGGAGGCTGCAAAATGGCAAGTTTGATGCAGCGATTATTTTCACGAGTTTTAGTCAAAGTCCACATCCAGCAGGGTTTTTATGTTATTTGGCGGGTGTTCCGTTGCGGGTGGGTGAGTCTAAGGAAGCGGGAAATGGTGTTTTGACGCTGGAAGTGTCATCTGCGCCGGATGAGATTCATCAAGTTGAACGCAATTTGAGATTAGTTGAGAAAGCTGGATTTGAGGTCTATGACCGCAGTCTTTGCATTCAGATACCAGAAGCTGCACAACGAGAAGCAGTAATGTTATTAGGGACTAGTAGCGATCGCTTAAGCACTTACTACAACTATATCTTGCTCAATCCCTGGACAAGTTGCCAATCTCGCAATTATGACTCTCAACGCTTTGCGATCGCTGCACGTCAGCTAGCAGAAGTGACTCAAATGCCTGTGCTGGTAACTGGTGTGGAAAAAGACCGCCCCAAAAGTCCATCTTTACTTGCTACACTAGGCGACTATGGAATTGACTTGATTGGCAAAACAACTTTGTCTCAACTAGCTGCACTCATTGCTAATGCAAAGCTAGTGCTTACCAACAACACTTCAACGATGCACATAGCTGATGCTACCCGCACACCCACTGTTGTCATGTTTGCGGGAACTGAACTTGAGTGTCAATGGGAACCACGCAATGGGACTTCCCGCTTACTCCGCCGTCCTACGACCTGTAGTCCTTGTTACGCCTTTACCTGTCCCTACCAGTTGGAATGCTTAGATATCCCACCAGAGGAGGTAGTCGCCACAGGGCTGGAATTGTTAAAGATTTCGTAGTAAGCGCAAAGAGCGCTTATAGCTCTTGCCATTTGCATTCAATACTGTTCTTGTGGGGCGGACAGGATGTCCGCCCATAATTAAGGACGGGCAAGATGCCCATCCCACAAGATATGTATTTAATCCAACACCAGAACCGCTATATTACCAATCAATGACTAATGAATCATGACTATTACCATTGCCATGATTGCTGGTACTTACAAACCCGAGCGTTGTGGTGTTGCTCATTACACTGCTTGTTTGCGGGATGCGCTGAAAAAGCACGACATTCAGTCTGTTGTCCTCACCACTCATGCAGCCGCCACAGAAGTTAATGACAACAGCGTCAGGGGTGTTGTACAAGATTGGCGATTTGCCGATTTACTGTCTTTGGTACAAGCAGTACATGCCACTAAAGCTGACATTTTGCATATCCAACATGCAGCAGGCACTTACGGTTTTGAGCGTGCTATCTTTTTGTTACCGCTACTTCTGAAAGCAACAGGTTACCGCCAACCAATTGTCACAACCGTGCATGAATACGGTTGGTGGGAATGGCAACCTAAAGGTATTCCACCGCAACTTATAGAATGGCTAAAAATGTCGGGACAACGGCGCGGGTGGTGGGATAGAGAAGATGGGTTTTTACTGACTTTGAGCGATGCATTAATTACAACAAATGCAGAAGCTGAAGAAGTTATCCATCAACGGCTACCCCAAGTAGTTAACCGCGTATCGCTTATTCCCATCGCTGCAAATGTTGATGTTACCCCCATTGACCGAAACACAGCACGGCAGCAATTGTGTGAACAGTGTAACTTTGCTCAAGATACCACCATCATCACCTTTTTTGGCTTTCTCCACCCTGTCAAAGGGTTAGAAACGCTTCTACCAGCATTCAAAAAAGTTCTAACAACGCATCCGCAAGCACGATTGTTGCTACTTGGTGGTGTGGAAAGTCTAGCTTTGCGGGGAGAAGAAGCAAAACGCTACTGGGATAAACTCCACAGGCTTGTAGCTGAACTGAACTTAAGCGAAATGGTACATCTTACTGGCTATCTGGATGTTGAAACTGCCTCAAAATATCTTTCCGGGTGCGATATTGGAGTGCTACCCTTCAACCACGGAATGACGATGAAAAGCGGTTCACTTCTGACTTTATTAGCTCATGGTTTGCCAGTCATCGCTACCCAACATCCTACGCCTCTACCCGATGGACATCCAGTACAGCTGGTTCCTCCTCGCGATATAGACGCTTTGGCAGATGCACTTTGCCAACTCCTAAACGACCCTGATAAATGGAACCATTTAGGTAATGTCGGTCGTATTTTTATCGAAAAGTATACTTGGTCTAACATAGAGCGATCGCACTTCAGCATCTACCAAAAACTTCTAAAACACCAAGAATGAAGAATAAAGAGTGAATAGTAAAAATTTTTCTCTCTTGTGCTCTGCGTCACGCCAGGTGCTACAACGGGGGGAACCCCCGCAACGCACTGGCTCCTCTGCGTCTTGGCGGTAGCCTGCGGCACGCCGCTACGCGTCTACATTTAATCAAATCCCGAATGCAACTCGAAAATGTCAAAAAAATCGCCGTTCTCCGCGCTAACGCCCTCGGTGATTTTATCTTTGCCCTCCCAGCACTACAAGCACTACGCCAAACCTACCCCAAAGCTGAAATCACTTTGCTTGCTCTAGACTGGCATGCTAACTTTTTGGCAAATAGACCATTACCAGTTGATAGAGTTGTTGTCATACCACCAAGTCGCGGGGTACGCGGTGACGCGAACACAGAGGAAAACCCAGCCGAATTAGCGGACTTTTTCACCAAAATGGCTGCAGAAAACTTCGATATTGCCATTCAAATGCACGGCGGTGGACGTTACTCTAACCCCTTTGTGTTGCATTTGGGAGCCAAAATGACGGTTGGTCTGAAAACCCCGGATGCTGTACCTTTGGATCGCTGGGTTCCTTACATATACTATCAACCAGAAATTCTCCGCTATTTGGAAGTTGTTTCCCTTCTTGGTGCAAAAACAACTGAGTTAGAACCACGCATTGCGGTGACAGGAGAAGATTTGGATGAGGCTAAAAATGTTGTCAACCTATCCGGTAAACCTTTAGTTGTTCTCCATCCCGGAGCAACTGACTCACGGCGTTGGTGGGGTGTGGAGAAATTCGCGGCGGTGGGGGATGCTTTGGCTGATGCAGGTGCTGATGTTGTGGTGACGGGTACAAAGTCGGAGCGATCGCTTGTTGAGGCGGTGATCACAAAAATGAACGCCGAAGCACAGAATTTGTGCGCTCGCCTTTCACTCAACGGTCTTGCTGGTCTGCTCAAACTTTCTCGCGTTATTGTCTCTAATGACTCTGGTCCGTTGCATCTAGCCGCTGCTGTAGGATGTGCAACTGTTGGCATTTTCTGGTGTGGGAACTTAATCACGGCTGGACCAATGACGCGCGATCGCCACCGTCCCGCCATTTCCTGGCGTCTTCATTGTCCCGTTTGTGGTGTTGACTGTACCCGCGCTTCTTGTAATCATCGCGACTCTTTTGTTGCGGATGTCCCCGTACAAGAAGTTGTTGATTCTGCCCTTGAGTTACTTGCTACCACATCTCTCCCAGACTTATAATTTCTACCTCCTGGAAGTTACACCAACGCCTTGGGAAAGATGCAGTACATACAAAATATTTGGTATCAATTGCTTCAGGAGGAAGGCACATCACAGGAAAAGGAGATATTTTGATGAATTTAAAGGCGGTTTGGGGGCTGTTCCAAGAGACATTTAACGAATGGAGTAACGATAAGGTGCCGCGATTAGCCGCAGCATTATCTTATTACACTCTTTTTTCCATCGCTCCATTGCTGATTATTGTGATTGCGATCGTTGGTGCGGTCTTTGGAGAAGATGCAGCAAGGGGTGAAATTTACCGACAAATAAGCGGTTTAGTCGGCGATGCTGGCGCACAAGTTATCCAGACAGCAATTGAAAGTGCCAACCAGCCCAAAACAGGAACTATCGCCTCACTCATCAGTGTTGTAGTTCTGCTGTTTGGTGCTACTGGTTTATTTGCCGAGTTGCAAGACGCCCTGAATACAATCTGGGAAGTGCAGCCAAAACCAGGACGCGCCATGAAAAACATGGTTCGCCAACGCTTTACGTCGTTTGCGCTGGTGCTAGCCATTGGTTTTTTACTACTTGTGTCACTTGTGATCAGCGCGGTGTTGGCAGCACTGGTTGGTTACTTTAGACATATGGTGCCTGGTATCGATGTTATCTGGCAAATTGTCAACTTCCTCCTTGGTTTTGGCATCACCACATTGCTATTCGGACTCATTTTCAAAGTCCTGCCAGATGTCAAAATTACTTGGAATGATGTTTTAATTGGAGCCGCCATCACCGCACTTTTGTTCTCTATCGGCAGGTATCTTCTGGGACAGTATCTGGGTAACGGCAGTTTTGGCTCAGCCTACGGCGCTGCTGGTTCAGTAGTCGTTGTCCTAGCTTGGGTTAACTATGCTGCCCAAATTCTCTTTTTTGGTGCTGAGTTTACCCAGGTTTACGCTAGAAGATACGGTTCTCGTATTGTTCCAGATAGGCATGCCATTCCTCTGACTGAAGAGGAGCGTATTAATCAAGGGATGAAACCTAAAAATAGTAATGTACAAACACAAACTAGGAAACAGTCTGCGAATAAACAGTCCTCCTCTAACTTAATTAGTCGTCTATTGCGACGCTTTACAAAGCCCAAGCGCTGGAAAGGGAAAAGAAATCATCGACAACTTTAATAATTTCTAATAAAGAGAATTTACAATTGAGAACTCAGAATGGATTTCTGATAGCTCTCGGATTGCTTCTGCCACCACGAGAGGGATCTTCTCATCTAAGGCACTTACCAGTAATAAAATATCCAGCCGTCGCAAGCGCCTGAAAGGCTGGGCATCAACACAAAGGAAACGTTTTGCATACTCGATAACGAATACGGTTCGGCAATGCGTTGCGGTGAATCCAGTCCTGCAGGAGGGTTAGCCCGAACTCACAGCAACTGGCGTGCCTCCTAACGGAGGACGCACGGTACAGCCGTCAGGCGTGCCGTAGGCATACCCGTTCGCGTAGCGTCTCCGCTCTTGAGAAGGGGGGTTCCCCCCGTTGTAGCAACTGCCGTTGGCGTAGCCTCTGGGCAGGAGATACCCGAAGGGCTGGATATTTTATTTTTTGGATCTCCCAAAAACAAGTTTTGGCAACACAACTGTAAGCAATACAACCTCAAGATATTTGCTCGGCACTGATGCTATAAAAGGAGAATTACGATAATATATAAAAGCGACTTCTGACTATAAGCCCCTAACACCTCATATCTTCATCAATTGTGTATCCGAGGTCTCTGAACGCTACTGACTAATACCAAGAATTTTTAGTTGTTTTCATTGAAACCCTATATTAAATGCAAGTGCCTAAAAGCAGAGATAGAGGGTGGAAAAGTCTTATTTACTATGGACAACTAGTAAGGCTTGGTATTAGAAAATAAATTCTTTTTAAGAGTTGATTAGATGTCAATCTCCAACTGCGTACTGAGACCGTAGTCGTGAAAAACGCACTTGGGAAAAATAGTGATGACACACATTGAGGGAACTTTCAAAGGGGCTGGAGGTCTAGATCTTTATTATCAAAGCTGGCAGCCCGAGGGGCAGGTAAGGGCAATTATAGCCATCATACACGGGCTGGGAGCCCATAGCGGATTATTTAATCATGCCGTGGAGTACTTAATTCCTCAGGGCTACGCAGTTTATGCCTTTGACCTGCGAGGGCATGGACGTTCTCCGGGACAGCGGGGACACATTAATGCCTGGGCTGAGTTCCGAGAAGACTTGCACACCTTTTTGCAACGAATTCAGGAGCAAGGACAGGGGTGTATGAGCTTTCTGTGGGGACACAGCCTGGGAGCGGTTATCGCTCTAGATTACGCCTTGCGCTTTTCAGAAAGCTTGCAGGGAATTATCTTGACGGCACCAGCATTAGGAAAAGTGAGGGTTCCAGCGTTCAAGGTTGCCTTAGGGCGGATGTTCTCACAAGTCTGGCCGCGTTTCAGCCTTAAGGTTGGTATTGACGGCGGTGTAAGTTCACGTGACTCTCAGGTACTCACTGCTTATGCCCAAGACCCATTACGGCATGAATATGGTAGCGCCCGACTTGCCACAGAGTTTTTCGCGGCACAGAAGTGGGTGCAAAGCCATGCATCTGATTTGCAAGTTCCTTTGTTGATCCTGCATGGTAGTGAAGACCAGGTGACATCGCCGGAGGAGAGTTTGGCTTTCTTCCAACAGGTAATTTTCCCTGATAAGGAACACTATGTGTATCTGGGAAACTATCACGATTTACATTTGGACATCAATTATCAAGACGTGCTTATTGACTTAGGGAATTGGCTCGAACGACATTTGAATGGAGGCATGAACGACCAGACAGTCGTTTGTCAGATAAAAACTCCCTCTTTGCAGCCTGAAATGACAAATATCTAGCCGCATATTTTGCGAAAAAGATACAAAAGTAGCTTTTGATCCCAGCAGTGATCTACATTAATAGTATGTACTTTGTACATGATTCCAAGACATCTAGGCATGGCAAAGCCGAAGTCTTAAAAAAAGTTTAATCCTGTTATTAATGGATACTAAATTGAAAGGAGAGATTTGACAGAAATTGGGGCTTAGGTATCAGAAGTCAGCATCCAGAATAAATACCTAATTATTATTGCAGTTGAATTGGACAAAGTCTCGTTGGATCAATGTTATCCAACTGGTCTTCATATGTCTTGAGCTTAATAGCAAATAAAGAGAAAAAATAGGATGAAAACGTGTTAAATCACGTCAATATGTAAACTCTTTTTTTGTTGCCTGTTGGTTGTTGTTTGTTAGTTATTAACTGCGAATAATTAACAACTAACAACCGACTTTTTTCAGTCACGTCACGCCTGGAAATTTAAAAGAAACTGTTAAAAACGCAAGAGTTTCAAGCTCTTCTTGGGCAAAATGTTGTGGTCAAATCAGACTTATAGAGCTCCCCCTAACTCTGGGCAAGTGTTGCTAGGGCGTACTTTACCTTCTTTGTTGGATGAGGCGTGTGTTCGTGCCAACTCCCACGCCTTCAACCAATGGACAGAAACAGGCTGGCAACCTCTATCCAATCAAGCATTTCAAAGTGCAGCCCAAGAGGTGGCACTAGGCTTGTTAAATTTGCAGCTAGAAAAAGGCGATCGCGTTGCCCTATTGATGCACAGCGATGTCAACTTCTGCATAACTGACATGGGTTGCCTGCTAGCCGGTCTGGTTGATGTGCCCATCGACCTGAACCAGACACTCGAACACATTATTTTCATTTTGCGGCATACAGAAGCAAAGGTGCTGATTGTTTCTAACTTGGACTTACTTTATCAAGTTGTACCTTACCTGTGGGACACACCCAAACTAGAGGCCGTGATAGTTGCCGATGTTGCATCTGATTGGCAGCAGATACATTCGCAAATACTCACTTGTCAACTAAGCGGTGGTGAGGATGGAAAGACGCAGCGAAAGGAAGACGCAAAGAATCGCAGAGTGGGAGACGCGGAGAGCTTTTTTCCATTACCGGCGTCCCTGAGTCCCCATGTCTCCGTGTCCTCTTCTCCCGTGTCCTCTGAAGCTTGTCTGTGTCTTCCTAAATTCCTCTCACAAGCTCATCAACAGCAACCATTCCCGGACTTTCCGCGTATCCAAGTTTTTTCGCTCTCAGAGATTCGTGCTAAAGGAAAGACTCAGATTTCTGAAAGCAAGCAACAGCAACTGCGCTCAACACTGGCAGCAAGTGACCTAGCCACTATTATCTATATCCCCGCAGCCATGGGAGAGCCTCAGGGAGTCATGCTAACTCATGAAAATCTTTCTGCCAATGCGATCGCAATGTTTAGTGGCATTCCCGATCTAGAATTCGGTGCCAAGGAGGTTATACTCTCGTATCTGCCGCTGACTCATGTTTTTGCCCGAGTCTTGCTATATGGTCATATCCACTATGGGCATAGCATTTACCTCACTACCCCTAACCGGGTGATCAAGCATCTAAAAGAAGTGCAACCGACAATATTCGCCACGGTGCCACTTTTGCTAGAAAAGGTTTATAGCAAGATTCTGCAAGAAGGGAACAAGCAGCCACTGGCAACAGTGAACCAAGTGAAGTATGACGTGCTATCGCGCATTCGTGCTTTTGCCGCCCAGATGATACGCAAGGGAGAACAGCCAAAAACACAGAGATTTCATTTATCCTCCTTGCGCTTGGGCGTCCACCTGTCTCCGTTTCAGTGGAAGTTTCCCCCTCTGCGTATCTCTGTGTCTGCATCTCAATTGCGTGAGAGAGCATTTACCCAGCGCATCTACAATTGGGCGCTGAACCTTGCCAAACAGTATGAACTGGGAAAACCACCGCGAGGGAGATATGCCTTGATGCTCAAGCTGGCAGATAAGCTTGTGTTCTGGCAATGGCGAAACGTATTTGGAGGTCGTCTTAAATACCTCATAAGCGGGGGTGCAGGCTTGAAGCCAGAGGTAACTAACTTGTTTGCCGCAGCCGGAGTCACGATTTTGCAAGGTTATGGTTTAACCGAGACGAGTTCAGCACTCGCCTACAATCGTGGCTCATTCAACCGTGCTGGAACGGTAGGTGTGCCACTGGCTGGGGTGGAGATAGCGATCGCCCTTGATGGTGAAATTCTCACAAGAAGTCCTTACATCACTCAAGGCTATTACAAAAACCCTGATACCACCCAACAATTGATTGATGCAGATGGCTGGTTGCACACAGGTGACCTTGGAGAGTTTACAGCCGAAGGTTTTCTGAAGATTACTGGTCTAAAGAAAAGCCGATTCAAACTCTCTACAGGCAAATATGTAACACCGCAGCCTTTAGAAAGCAAGCTAGAACAATCTCCTCTAGTAGCAAAGGCAGTTGCTGTGGGGGCGGAACGCAAATTCTGTGCCATGCTGATTTTCCCCAATCTGGAGAATCTGCATTCGTATGCTCTAACCATTGGAATAGACTTGCCGATAGATGCATTGCTCAAGCATCCGTGTATCATCGCCATATATCAGGCATTGGTTGATGAAGCGAATTGTCATTTGCCTCACTGGTCAACAGTAAAGCAGTTCGCGCTCATTAATGCCACCCTCACAGTTGAAAATGGGTTGCTGACACCAACTCATCAGGTAAAACGGGCATCGATTGCAGAAGCTTTTGCCAAAGAAATTGATGCCATCTATGAAGACGCCGGGACACGGAGACACAAAAATACGGACGAACAAAAGGATATGCCCTTATTTTCTTGTCCTCCCATACCTCAAGCTTCATGTCCTGCGATCGCCCAATCTCTGAACATATCATGAAGGGAAAAGTTAAAAGAGATTATACCAATTCGCCAAAATCAAGCAACAGATGCAAACCTTAAAATTTAGATGGCATCTGACTTTCTTAATTTTGAATTTTGAATTTTGAATTTTGAATTGGTATTACCCCTTTCCCTTTCTCCCTTCCCCTGTTCAATTCACTACATAACAAAAGGGAGCGTTTAAGAACTATGTTTAAACCGTTCCGGACAGCCGCCGTTCTTGGTGCAGGAGTGATGGGAAGCCAAATTGCCGCTCACCTCGCCAATGCAGGTTTGACTGTGCATTTGTTGGATATCCCTGGTAAAACCGAAAAGAAAAACGAAGTGGTCGAAACAGCATTTAAAAAAGCCTTAAAGCTGTCTCCACCAATCCTATTTACAGAAAAAACCGCTCGACGTGTCATCTTGGGCAATTATGACGAGCATTTTCACCATATTGCTGATGTCGATTGGGTGATTGAAGCTGTGGTGGAAAATTTAGGAGTTAAGCAGCAGTTGATGGCACGGCTAGAAGGCGTTATTCGCGAAGATGCTATTGTGTCCACTAATACTAGTGGATTACCTATTCACGCAATTGCTCAAGGACGTTCTGAGTCTTTCCGTAGACGGTTTTTAGGGACTCATTTTTTCAACCCACCGCGCTATTTGAAGTTACTGGAAGTTATTCCGACAACCGATACTGCTCCAGAAGTCCTCAAAAGGATGCAGTGGTTCGCAGAACTGCACCTAGGTAAAGGAGTCGTAGTAGCAAAGGATACTCCCAACTTTATTGCCAATCGCATAGGCGTTTATGCAACAATGCTTGCTTTACGGGCAATTACTGAGCAGGGATATACAATTGAAGAAATTGATACTTTGACGGGAACAATTGTCGGACGACCGAAGTCAGCGACATTCCGGACGGCTGATTTAGTCGGACTGGATACACTCATGTATGTAGCAGACAACCTCTATCCAGCTATTCCCCACGATGAAAGCCGCGAGGTCTTCCGCGTTCCTCAGTTACTTCGTAAACTAGTGGAAACTGGGACGTTAGGTACAAAGACAGGTCAAGGATTTTACAAAAAGCAAGGTAAGGAAATTCTCTCTATTAATCCAGGAACATTAGTTTATGAACCAGCTAAACCAATGAACTTGGGCGATATTGAAGCACTTCATGAGATTCATGATTTAAAGAAACGCCTACACATTCTCTATCAACTCCCAGGTCGTGCAGGTGATTTCTTCCGGCAATCAACCCTAGACCTATTGGGGTACAGCGCCCGTCGCATTCCCGAAATTGCCGACAGTCCTGCTGAGATTGACCGCGCGATGCGTTGGGGATTTGGCTGGGAACTCGGACCGTTTGAAATTTGGGATGCCCTAGGGTTTGAGACTGTCTTGGCAGACATGAAAACCGCTAGTATTCCGGTGCCGGAGTGGGTGGAGAGGATGCAGTTAGAAGAAGGCACAAGGCAATCCGTTTTCTATCAAGGCGCAATTTCACCGACAGAAGAGGCGGATGAAATTAACCTGGATGTTGTCAAAGCAGATGCAAAACGTACGCTGTGGCACAATCCCGAAGCGGCGTTACTGGACTTAGGAGATGGCGTCGTCTTGTACGAGTTTCGTTCCAAAGGCAATACCCTGAGCCTAAATGTCGTGAATGGTTTAATTGAGGTGCTGGATATCCTCGAAACTAGTGATTTTCGGGGATTGGTGATTGGCAACGACAGCGATAATTTCTCCGGTGGGGCAAATTTGGCGGAAATGGGGCTACTGGCACAGACAGGAAATTTCCAAGCGATCGCTAACCTTATCGTCAAGTATCAATCACTACTGCAACGAATTCATTATTTTCCAAAACCGATTGTTGCTGCTATTAATGGGCGTGTCCTGGGAGGTGGTTGCGAGTTAGTCATGGCTTGTCCACAGGTAGTTGCAGCCGCAGAAACTTACATAGGACTGGTAGAACTCAGTGTTGGTCTCATTCCTGGAGCTGGCGGCATTCTGCGGATAGTTACCTGGGCAGCTGATCGAGCTGCAACGGAAACGCCCCATCATATCCAGCCTTTCCTACAACGGGCGTTTGAAACCATTGGCATGGCAAAAGTTTCCAATAGTGCCTACGAAGCGCAAGAATTAGGTTTTCTCTCACCCACAACCAAAATTGTGATGAATGCAGACCATCGCTTATCTGTCGCTAAAGAGGAAGTGCTTTGTCTGGAACAAAGTGGCTACATACCACCACCTGAACGCAACGCCATTATGGTACTTGGTCGTCCGGCGCGGGTTATGCTGGAACACGCCGCCTACGTCATGCATCTGGGAGGTTTTATCTCTGAATACGATAATTACCTGGCTAAAAAATTAGCTTATGTCATGACTGGTGGGGAACTAACAGCACCTGCATTGGTGGATGAAAACTACCTGTTGCAATTGGAGCGGGAAGCGTTTTTACCACTGTTGCAACAACCTAAAACCCAAGAGCGCATTGCTCACATACTTAAGACTAAGAAGCCTTTGCGGAATTAACAGGATAGGGGAAAGGACAAGGGAAAAGGTTAAATGATAATACGTCCCTTTCCCCCTTACCCTTTCCCCTTTCCCCAAACGACACATTTAACAACGGGTGGGAAAAATGAAAGAAGCCTATATTGTCAGCAGCGTTAGGACTGCTGTTGGAAAAGCTCCACGCGGCACATTACGCAATGTGCGCCCCGATGATATGGGAGCAGTTGTGACTAAAGCAGCGATCGCCCGAGTCAAAGGTCTTGAACCTGCACAGATTGATGATGTGATCTTTGGCTGTGCGTTTCCGGAAGCAGAGCAGGGATTTAATATTGGACGCACGATCGCACAGCGAGCGGGGTTACCTGATTCTGTGGCAGGTAGCACTGTTAACCGCTTCTGTGCTTCAGGACTCCAGACCATCGCCATGGCAAACCAGGCGATTATGGTAGGACAAGCAGAAGTCATGATTGCGGGTGGTGCGGAATCTATGAGTTTGATTCCAATGGGAGGACATTATTTAGCTCCTAACCCAGAAATGATGGTGGAGACTCCCAACGCCTACTCTACGATGGGCATTACGGCAGAAAACGTGATGCAAAGCTACCAAATTTCCCGTGAGGAACAAGATGCTTTTGCTTTGCGATCACACCAACGAGCGTTAGCTGCCATTGCGCAAGGTCGGTTTGCTGAGGAAATTGTCCCGTTAACAGTGCGAGAAACATTATATATCGATGGTAAGCCGCAGTTGGTAGAAAAGGTTTTCCAGATGGATGAAGGTCCGCGTCCCGATACCAGCTTGCAAGCCTTAGCTAAGTTGCAGCCTGTGTTTCGTGTTGGTGGTACGGTTACGCCAGGTAACTCATCACAGACATCGGATGGTGCGGCGGCGACGGTAGTGATGAGCGATCGCATGGTGAAGGAACTCGGCGTACAGCCTCTCGGGCGAATGTTAGGGTTTGCGGTAGCTGGTGTACCGCCGGAAGTCATGGGTATCGGGCCTGTAGAAGCAGTTCCCAAGGTACTCAAGCAGGTGGGACTGAGCTTGGACGATATCGGGTTGATTGAACTCAACGAAGCCTTTGCCGCCCAAAGTCTTGCCGTGATTAATAAACTCGGTCTTAACGAAGAGATTTTGAATGTGAATGGTGGTGCGATCGCCCTCGGTCATCCCCTTGGTTGTACGGGCGCGAGGCTAACAGCCACGCTCTTCCATGAAATGAAACGGCGTGGTGTTCGCTATGGTCTCGTCACAATGTGCGTAGGTGGCGGGATGGGAGCAGCGGCGGTGTTTGAGAATTTAATGATTTAAGCTTAGGGGTTTGTAGTCAGCGCTTTAGCGAAGACAGCGCCAACTACAAACTTTTATTCATGTCTACTTCATGTCTACCCAAACCTTGCACCACGCTGTCGCCCAGCTGCGATTTAAATCGCAGGCTAATAGCAGAAGTCCTCTCAAGAGGACTGTAAAACAAGACTTAGTCCACTTGAGTGGACTTGAGCTATTAGCCAGAGACTTTAGTCTCTGGCGGAATATTCAGACTTAGTTGGGGTCAAGCTATGATTAACCTTCTCCACCCAGCAATTGTTATTCCCACACTGATTTTCCTATTTCTTTTACTGGGTTACATTGGTGTTCCGCTGTGGGTGTGGTCGCTCTATTTTGCAGTGGCACTAGCTGTGTTTCATGCACCCATTTGGGCTTGGGTGCTTTTCGGCATAGTGGCTGTGGTACTGAATGTCCCTATGCTGCGGCAAATTATCATCACATCACCGCTGATTTATAGTATAAAATCACTCAACATTTTCCCAAAAATTTCTGAGACCGAGCGGGCAGCAATTGAAGCTGGAAGCGTTTGGGTGGATGGCGAGTTCTTTTCTGGTAAACCCGACTTCCAACGGATAAACAGCGAACCCTATCCTCAAGTCACACCAGAACTACAGGCATTTCTTGATGGACCAGTTGAACAAGTTTGTCACATGGCAAGCGATTGGGAAATTTACCGCCGTAAGGACTTGCCACCCGAAGTGTGGGAGAAACTAGGACAAGAGCGCTTCTTTGGAATGATGATTCCCAAAGAGTATGACGGTTTGGGCTTTTCCAACTTTGCCTATAGTACTGTGATGACAAAGTTGGCATCGCGTTCCTTCACCCATGTCGCCACTGTTGGCGTGACAAATTCTTTGGGACCTGCCAAGCTGTTGCTGCGTTACGGTACACCGGAACAGAAAAATTATTACTTGCCGCGCCTCGCACGAGGAGAAGAAATTCCCTGTTTTGCCTTGACTGAACCAACTGCCGGTTCGGATGCAGCAAGTATCAAGTCTGAAGGAGTGGTGTTTAAGGGTGAGGATGGCAAACTTTATCTACGTTTGAATTGGAAAAAACGTTATATTACTTTGGGTGCGATCGCTACCCTTCTAGGACTAGCTTTTAGACTGCGAGATCCAAAAAATCTTTTGGGTAAGGGAGAAGACGTAGGTATTACCTGTGCCTTAATTCCAACTGATACGCCTGGTGTCGTCTTAGGAAAACGACATGACCCAATGGGTGTACCCTTTTACAATTCTCCCACGGAAGGACATGATGTTGTTGTTTCGATTGACCAGATTATTGGTGGTGTGGAACAGGCAGGTCAGGGTTGGAAAATGCTCATGCAGTCCCTGGCAGCAGGTCGAGGCATTAGCTTCCCGGCTACCTGTACTGGTATTGCCAAGCTGGTAACAAGAGTGACAAGCGCTCATGCTACAGTACGACAGCAGTTTGGTTTATCCATTGGTCGTTTTGAAGGCATTGAGGAACCCTTGGCTCGCATTGGCGGTCTGACTTACTTAATGGAAGCGGCTCGCGTTTATACCTGTGGTGCGGTGGACAAAGGCGAGCAGCCTGCGGTCGTTTCTGCGATCGCCAAGTACAACCTAACGGAACTGTCCCGCAAAATTATCAATGACGGGATGGACATTGTGGGGGGTGCGGGAATTTGTCGCGGTCCGAGAAACTTGTTGGCAAATATTTACACAGCCACACCTATTTCTATTACCGTCGAAGGGGCAAATATCCTCACCCGTACAATGATGATTTTTGGTCAGGGAGCGATTCGTTGTCATCCCTATGTCTATTCGGAAATTGTTGCCCTCAATCAGTCCGATGTTACCGCCTTCGATCATGCCTTCTGGAATCATATCGGCTCAATGGTGCGTAACGGTTTCCGTGCCCTTCTCCTCAGTATTTCCCGTGGGCATTTAGCTCGTTCGACTGTAAAAGGAGCGACAGCTAGATATTACCGCAAACTGGAGTGGGCATCTGCTAGCTTCGCCTTCCTAACTGACCTTGCCCTCTTCTGCTTTGGTGGCACACTGAAGCGGCGGGAAAAGCTGACCGGACGGTTTGCTGATATTCTTTCTTGGATGTATCTAGGAACTGCCACCCTGCGACGATTTGAAGCGGAAGGTTGTTTATCAGAAGACCTACCCTTTGTTCACTGGGCAATGGAATATACCTTTGCTCAGATTCAGCAAGCGTTTGAAGGTATTTTCAATAATATGCCCGTACCAGTACTCGGTGCCTTGTTCCGGGGACCGATTGCTTGGTGGTGGCGACTCAATCCCATAGGGACTCTGCCTTCTGACCAACTCGGTAGCGAAGTTGCCCGTAGCCTTCAAATCCCAGGACAGCGCCGAGACAGACTCACCGCAAGCATCTATATTCCTGCTGATCCAAATGAAGCATTGGGGCGCTTGGAACGTGCTTTCCTCTTGTCATCCCAAGCCGAACCTATTCTTAAAACCATCAAAGCTGCTAGCCACATTGGTAAGTTACCACAGCAAAGACCAGAACGCCTGATTGCAGCAGCACTGGAAGCAGGAGTGATTAACTCTGCAGAAGTTGAACTCCTTCGCGAGGCGGAGTTCGCTCGCAATGATGCCATTCAAGTGGATGCATTTACACTTGAGGAGTATCAGCAAGGAAACTTAGCCCTTGGGACAACCAAAGAGCTACTACAGGTTGTTTTGCAATAGCATTTTTCCGAATTCTATCATGTCCGGCAAATTACCCATAATAAAACTTATATGTAGTAAGGACTTGAGTCCTTGTTTGCACAGCAAGAGGACTAAAGTCCTCACTACAAACTTAGTAAGGTTATTTAATCGGACATGATATTAAACCTGTTTTGAAAATGCGGAGTGGGGAGTGGGTTAAACAGAGGTTGTGGGTACGGGTTGTGACCATTGGTGTCAACTTAAGACGAACACTAGTCCTGGAGAGCTTTTTCCTCGTTACCATGCTCTGCATGGTAATGCATTACTGGAGGCTCTGCCTCTAGCAGCTTTGTGATCGTGAGACTCTGTCTCACGCACGGCATTCCAAGTCTCTGACTTGGAACGAGTTATAAAAAGATGTTTGTTAGCGTAAGCGCAAAGCGCAGGCTCCGCCAACGCCCAGCGTGTCCCCTTGGGACTCAGCGACGCGTTCGCGCGGAATTGCCAATTTCTTTCCAGAATCATCTTCTTAGCTTATTCCATAAAGCCGCTGTGGTTAAAAGAGGTAATAATTTAATAATTATTGTTAAGCTACTTGAAGATTTTTATGGGCAGCCAAGGCTACAGCGACAAAATTTCTAACCCGTTTGACGAACTATTAGAGAAGTTAAGCATTTTCAATAGCAGCGCGGGTGCTGACGAGAAAGCATCTCATCGTAGGTTCGATGGGTGGTCTTTGTCGGAGCGAAACCCTGAGGCGATAAAAGCTTGGATGCCGATTTGGGGATGGTTCTACCGCTACTATTTTCGGGTTCAAACCTCTGGCTGGCATCATATGCCATCGGTTGGGAAAGTGTTGATTGTCGGTTCCCATAATGGCGGGTTGGCTTCACCAGATACGTCGATGTTCATGTATGACTGGTTCCACACCTTTGGCTATGACCGATTAGCCTACGCTTTGATGCACCCGTCAGCCTGGGAAAACCCCATCTTCGCTGTGCCGGGTGCCCAGGTTGGGGCTATTATCGCCCATCCCAAAATGGCGAGTGCTGCTCTACTACGGGATGCAGCGCTACTGGTTTACCCAGGAGGTGCTCAGGATTTGTTTCGTCCCTACACTTGGCGAAACCGAATTCATCTGGCAAACAATAAGGCGTTCATCAAGCTGGCTTTGCGGGAGGAGGTGCCAATTGTACCGATTATTTCTCATGGTGCACACTCAACTCTAATTGTGCTAGCTGACCTCTACCAGCAGGTGAAACAATTGCATGAATGGGGCTTTCCTTGGTTACCTGATGGGAACACGGGCGTATTCCCAGTTTACCTTGGGCTACCTTGGGGGGTAGGGATTGGACCTGTACCAAATTTTCCGCTCCCCATACAGATCCATACTCGTGTCTGTGCACCAATGGTGTTTGAGCGCTACGGTCGTGCCGCCGCCCGTGACCGTGCCTACGTAGATACCTGTTACGAACGCCTTCGTGCTCATATGCAAGCCGAACTAGATGACCTAGTACAAAAATAAAATTTCGTCATTATTCAACCTAACTCAACCGCACCTAAGACTTTGAGCATGGATTTCTGAGCTTCGGTTAAACCAGTAACGCCAGTAAGGTTCATGCCCTCATAAGGTCTGGCGGTTCTAAAGGTTTTTAAGCACTCACCTGTCTTAAAATCCCAAAACTTCATCTTTCCATCGAAGCTGCCAGTGACCAGAGTTTGACCATCAGGACTGAGGGCAATCGACTTTAGTGACATCCTCCTACGCTGAATCATAGATTACAGCGTAGGCGTATCCATTGAATCACTTCTTCGGTTTCCTGGTTGTTCTATGAGCGAGATTTCGCCACTTGCCTAGACTGACTTTCATCAGTCCCCGGTAGATCGGCTGCACAGGCGCTTTCGATTCCCGTCTGCCCAACGGTACGTCGGAGTTTAATTCCTCTGTTTCTAATATTTTGACCTGCTGCTACGTCCCTATCAGTTTTGTATCCACTGCGGAGGACAATCGTGAACTCTCACCAAAAGGTCTTTTTTGACTTCACCACTACATTCGGGACACTCCTGAGAAGTCCCCCTCGCATCAACTTCAGCGAAGAACTTTCCACGCTTCCAACACACATACTTAACAATGCCCCTGAATTGTCCAAACGCAGCCGTGGCGCATATGTTTCCCAAACATCCCTTTAGCACTGGTTCGATAATCCAAGTCTTCCATGAAGACCATATCACCAGCATCACAAAGGGCGTGGGCTTGTTTGTAATGAAAGTCCTTCCTCGTGTTGTCGATTTGGTGGTGAAGCCTAGCAACCTTAATCTGTTGTTTCTCGTAGTTTTTCGACCGCTTCTTTTTCCTAGAGAGTCTGCGTTGCTGCAATTTCAGCTTGCCTTGCAATTCTTTAAAAAACTTCGGTGGTCTTACGAGAACACCATCACTGGTTGCCAGGAATTTCTCCAAGCCTACGTCAACCCCTATTGGGTGACCATGAGGAATTGGGTCGGGAACGCTGACATCGCATTGCAGCGAGATAGAGGCATACCATCTATCAGCTTTCCTCAAGATTCGCACCTGTTTGACCACAAATCCTGTAGGAATGGGTCGGTACAAGTTGATAGGGATGGCTCCAATCTTGGGCAGCTTAATATGCAAGTTCGTTACTGGGTTTTCCTTGAACTGAGGAAACAGCAACGACTTGAACTGCCCATATTTCTTGAAACGAGGATTGCCAAATCCTCTAAGAGTGAAAGTATTTCCACGCTATATGCAACTGCAAGGGGAGTCTGCTGGAGAACCTGAGAAGGAACTTCACCCAATCTGGGAAACTCCTTCTTAGCTTTGGGTAGGTTGTTAAGCTGTTGAATTTCGTTGGGAAACTTCAGCTCAGGAGGGAGGATGTACTCTTTTTCAAGAGAGCATCTATCTACCAAACACTTACGACCAAGGCACCAATCTTTTATCTCTCGAAGCGCATAGTTGTAAGCGCCACGACAGATGTCCATCCACTCAATGAGTATCTGTTCTTGAGCGGTATCGGGATAGATACGATAGCGGTAATTAAGCGTCAGCATTCCAGTATTATACTGGGTTTATTAACTACCAAGCAACCTTTAATTGTTAATTTAAGGGGCACACTCGCTTCGCTCGAAGTCAAAAGTATCAAGCCAAAAGTCAAAAATATAATAATTCTTTAATTCAATTTTGACTTTTGACTTTTGATTTTTGACTTCCCAAAGGGTGGGGAGTCCATGTATCCCACGCCAAATTGAAAATTTCGCGCGAGGTCTTATAGCTCCCCCAGACCCCCACGAGAAGATAAAATTAATCCAACAATAGACTAGTAGCTATAGCACTGTTTGGGCGAGAATCTGGAAAACACAGGATAGAATCTGTAGTAAAACTGTGTTTACGGTCTTCTTCCTTGCCTAGCTATGCCGCTAGACTACTCCGGTCAAAATCTCCGAGGACGCTCCTTTAGAGGTCAAAACCTTGAAGGGGCTAACTTCAGCGGTGCAGATATTAGAGGAGCAGATTTTTCTAACGCTAACTTGAGAGACGCTAACTTCAGCGGTGCTAAAGCAGGATTGCAGAAGCAGTGGCTGGTTGTCTTGATGGCATTTTTATGCCTTCTAGTAACATTATCTGGATTCTTTTTAGGAACCGCTAGCTGTTGGGCAATCATCTTGCTAGAGCCTGAATCTACAAAAATATTTACTATTCTTCCTGGAACAGTTGCTTTAACACTGTTTGCACTCTATTTTTTTGTTACCATTCGGTATGGTTTGGGATCTCGTTTAGCAGTAGATGCAAGTTTAGGAGCTATAGCGTCAACTAGTTATGGGCTTGTAGTTGTAATATTTGCTGGAGTAGGATTTGCGGTTATGGCTGAGGCTATTGCTATAACCATAGCTGGAATTGTGGTTGAGAAAGTGACTGCGGTTATAGTTAAGCTTGTTGCTACCGCTGTAGCTGGAGTCATAGCTTGGTTTTGGTATCTGGTTATTTACCCAACTTTTTTTAAGATCGTACCTCATCATAACGAGGTAATCGTTGTAACTGTGGCTGTTATTTTAGCTTTGTTGAGCGGTTACATTGGTCTACGGACTTTGGCTTGTGATGAAAAATTTACTTTGATTTTCAAAATGGCGGTCGCTTTTGTTGCTATGGGAGGTACATCTTTTCAAAAAGCTGACCTCACTGACGCAGACTTTACCAAGGCGACGCTCAAAGGTAGCGACTTCCGAAATGCTAACCTTACCCGTACCGATTGGTACCTATCAAAAGAACTGAATCACGCTCGTGTCAGTGAAAGCTATCTGAAGTATCCGCAAGTATGGCAACTGGTAACGACAAGACAGGGACAAAATCAAAATTTTGACTATTTTAATTTGTCAGGTATTAATCTTAAAGCTGCACAGCTACAAGATATTAGCTTCATCGCTACAAACTTAAATAAGGCTAATTTGCAAGATGTAGATTTATCTCGTGCCAAGCTGGTACAAACCCAGTTAGATGAAACAGATTTAATTGGAGCCACTCTTACTGGGGCTTACATTGAGGACTGGGGTCTCACCAGTCACACCAATCTGCATGGGGTGAGATGTGAGTATATCTTTATGCGAGTGCCCACTCCAGATGATCCTAACCCCCACCGCAAACCTGATAATTGGGATGAAATCTTTATTGATGGTGACTTTGCTGACTTCATCAAACCCATAGTTGACACCCTCGACCTTTACCACAACCAAGGCGTTGACCCCCGTGCGATCGCAATTTCATTCAAGCAGTTAGCAGAGAATTACCCAGATGCTGATTTGCGAATTGTGGGGATGGAGGTACGAGGTGAGGATAAATTTTTACTTCGTGCTAAAACTGCGCCAGATGCTAACAAATCGGAACTGAGTGCAGAATATTTTGATAGTTATAACCAGATTAAAGGTTTACCAGAACGTGAAATAAAGTTACTTTTAGCAGAAAAAGAAAAGCAAATTCATATATTAGAAAATATGGTAATGACGGCGCTAGAGCGCCCAAGTTTTTATGCCCAAACTTATAGTAACCAAGGAGATACCATGCCTAGAAAACAATCTAACTTTAATTTACAAGGCGCTCAATTCGGTGGTGGTCTTGTAGACGCTGAGACAGTAAATGCTCATCAAATAGGTGGTGATATTACCAACTACAACCAAGTTGCACGAACGGAAGATAACAATTCTCCTGTCAAAACAATTCTAATTTTGGCAGCAAATCCGAAAAATACCTCACCTTTGCGATTAGGTGAAGAGGTACGAGAAATTGATGCGGGATTGCAACGAGCCAAAAAACGGGAACTGTTTGACCTGAAACAACGCTGGGCTGTGCGTGTTCAAGAGGTTTACCAATCATTACTGGACTTCAAACCGCAAATTGTTCATTTTAGCGGTCATGGTTCAGGGGATGATGGTTTGGCACTGGAGGATGAAACCGGAAATGTGCGATTAGTAGATACCGTCGCACTGGCTGGATTGTTTGAGTTATTTGCTTCTAACGTTGAGTGTGTTGTTCTCAACGCTTGTTACTCAGAAGTTCAAGCAAATGCCATTGTTAAGCATATTCCATATGTGATTGGAATGAACAAGGAGATTGGTGATAAAGCTGCAATTAAATTTGCAACAGGCTTTTACAATGCACTGGGTGCTGGAGAATCTGTTGAATTTGCTTATAAGCTTGGGTGCAGTGTTATTCAGCTAGATGGTATTCCAGAACATTTGACTCCCGTACTGAAGAAGAAATAGTCTATTAAGAAATATAGCTCAAAGCCATCTCCTAAGTGGAGACATATATAATACAGACAACCAAGAACGCCTAGATTAAGCGTATGCCGGAGTCAGAAGACCCTAAAGACCCTGAAAAGGTCACTAACAATGACCTACGCAACGCCCAATTTGGTGGTGGGTTTATCAATGCTGACACGGTTAACGCCCAACGGATAGGGGGCGATATCTGGAATATCAGGAATTTGTTCTTTGGGCAGCAGCTAGCACCAGTAGGCAATCCACAACGTGAACATAACCAACGCTTACTGCTTGCAGATGTAGAGCAGGAAGTTGCGTCACGATTGAACCAGTCTCTACACAATGCTGTACTGATTAACTTGGAAAAGGAATCACAGCCCCAGCAAGTAAAACAACTTTGGGATGCTGAAGTAAAAATTGGGTCAAAGCCTCCCGAAGCGATTCCAGAGAATACTAGCATTCTGGAAGTCTTTGATTCCGAAGAAATAGTAGGTAGGTTGTTAATTTTGGGTGCGCCAGGTGCAGGTAAGACAACCACTCTGTTAGAACTAGCAAAAGACCTAATTGAACGAGCGGAAAAAAAGCCAGTTTACCCCATTCCTGTGTTGTTCAACCTTTCCTCTTGGAAAGATGACCATCAATCTATAAGTGAGTGGTTGGTAGCTGAACTTAACTCTAAATATGGTGTTTCAAGGAAACTTGGTAAGGAGTGGGTTAAACAACGTCAACTCCTACCTCTATTAGATGGCTTAGATGAACTGGAATCAAAACGTCAAGAATCTTGTGTTAACGCTATTAATCAATTGTTAGAAGGAGAATACCACCCTCAATATTTAGTTGTTTGTAGCCGAAGCCAAGAATATGACAACTATGAACCTAAGCTTCAATTAAATGGAGCTATCTATTTACAATCTTTAACTAATCACCAAATTCATAATTATCTTATTGAAGTTAACCATGCCGATTTATGGCAAACAATCAATCCAGACTCAGAGTTACTAGACTTAGTAAGAACACCTTTATTACTTAGCATTACTATTTTAGCTTTTCAAGAGATATCTATTGACCGTTGGCAGCAGTTACCATCTACTTCAGACCGGATTCAGGAATTGCTAGATGCCTATGTGAACCGAATGCTAGCACAGGATATTGAAAGTAAGACATACGCTAAGAAAAAACCCCCTAATACTAGACAAACTCGTATGTGGCTAGTTTGGTTAGCACAGCAGTTACAAAAAGAATCAAAAACCGAATTTTTAATTGAAGAAATCCAGCCCTCTTTATTAAAGATAAAAGCTCAAAAGAGAATGTATAGAGTGATATCGAGGTTGATTTATGTCCTGATTTTTGGGTTGTCTTTTGGGCTTCTTGGGTTGTATGTTGCGTTGCCTTATTGGCTTGTTGGGCTGTTCGTTGTGCTGTCTTTTAGGCAGTCTTTTGGAGATTCTCTAGAAAAAATAGAGCTAAAGGAACAAATAACTTTTTTGAAAATATCTAAAGAAACTATTGTTAACCGGGCGATACTGCTGATACTAACGCTGATTTTTTTTATGCTGTTTCTATTGCTAGTAGTGGGGAATGATTGGCGGTATTTAGGGACTCTTTTCATGCAGAATTTCGGGCATATTTTAATGCCGATATTCGGACTGATTCCATTGCTTATAGGAGGGCAACCTGACTTTATAGAAAATAAAAAGAGTCCTAATCAAGGGATTTGGAAAACTGCAAGAAATGCTGTTTTTTTAGGGCTGATAGTCGGGCTGATAGGAGAGCCGATACTAAAACTGATAGCACCGCCGATAGCACCGCTGATAGGAGGATTGAGTTTAGGGTTGGGTTTAGGGTTGAGTAATTTTGGTGGTAAAGCTGTCCTTCAACACTTTATCCTGCGTCTCGTCCTCTACCGCAACGGCTACATCCCCTGGAACTATGCCCGATTCCTCAACTACTGCACAGAACGTATGTTACTCCAACGTGTCGGCGGTCGCTATCGCTTCATCCACAAACTGCTGCAAGACCACTTTGCCCAAATGGAGTTCACACATCCCAAGTAAAATCCTTAAATCGGTTAGCGTTTAGCTTGGTGTAATGCTCGGTGTAATTGATATTGCGGTGTCCTAAATAATCTTGAATCTTGCGAGTGTTGTACCGTTACATAAATCCTACTCAAACCTAGCCAATACCTATCAAAGCTATTCAACTTGACTTGAGTTTCGTTTACTTCCTTGTTTCATCCTGGCAACGTCGGCGTTAACCAGTCCACAGGCTCATACGGTCTAACTGACCGCGTTCTAGTTCCTAAAAGGAACCGCTTCGCTTCAAATTAATTGCTGCGTTCAAATCGCGGTCAATGACAAAGCCACAATGACCACACTCAAACACTCGCTCATAAGCGTCCGAGTGTTTCTTTTTTGGTTTCACAGTTAGAACAGGTCTTAGAACTTGGAAACCATCGGTCAACTACAACCAGGTTTGAACCATACAATTCGCATTTGTAGGTTAACTGGCGACGAAATTCAAAAAACGACATATCAGCGATTGCTTTAGCAAGCTAGGGAATTATTTCTTTTAGAGGTTATGAAGGGCAAAAAGAAAGACTCAAAACCGTTCCTGATTGGCAAGAGCGACTTAGAGAATTTGTTGACCAACTTATATCAGAGCTATCCAAAAATGAACAGCAATGAGTATAAGTGAGCAGGAATCAAGTTACAGTTTCTAGCCCCTTGTTTGCAAGGAAATAACCGCAAGCGTGTCTAAACATATGAGGATGTACCTTAATATCGATATCACTGATATCAGCAGTTCGTTTTAAAAGCTTTCTGACCGCATCTGGTGAGATGTGCGGCGATCGCTCAATTCAATGTCATGATCCACGCCACTTTTGCCCCGGAATTTAAAGCGAATTTTTGAACCGGATACATCAACGTGGCGTTAGCGAAGCTCCTCCGTAAGCCCTGCGGGCACACTTCGTGAACGCGCAGCGTGTCCGAAGGACATAGGAGGCTCGCGCATGGTTGTTAAGCCAAAGGATTTATTTGTTTGGGCGTACTCTTCATTTTCCACACGAATTTTCGTGATTTCCAAGAGTTTTACCACAGTCGCCAGCACTTTTTGTTTTGGTATACCGGTAAGCGCCATATCCTCTTCTATTCGCTTGCGGATACTTGGCAGTGCTTTTCTCTGCGCCCTCGGCGTCTCTGCGGTTTTTTAATCATTCAGATACTACCGGATTTCATATCATGACGTGAGTTCGACAAGTTGATTGGTTATTATGAAGAAAGCATAATGTCTAACAAAAACCGCAGTTATCTACATATATGTACTTAATAAAATTAAAAACGCGACATTTTTTGTCAAATAGCACAGGACTTAGGAAGTTTCAGATGTCGCACAAACAATTGATATATTGGTGGCAAAAATCGTTTTGTCCCATCATGCTACGTATTGCCACTAGAGTAGTGGTAACGATTTGTCTAACGGCAGCGGTGTTGGGCATCTTGGGAAGCAATGCTCCTGTGAGTCATGCTCAAGGTGTTTTTCCAACTTCTGCTGCACTCAATACTCAACTGCTCAGCACAACCAGGCAGATACATAACCAATACATAGCATTAAAATCAACAGCACCAAATGTTACTGTGTATCGCAGTCCCGACTGTAGCTGTTGTGGTGGGTGGATTAACCACTTAAAGGCACAGGGTTTTGAAATCAAAGACTTTCGCACACCTGACATTGAGGCAATAAAACAAAAGTACAACGTGCCAGATAACTTGACATCTTGCCACACAGCAATTGTTAATGGATATGTTATTGAAGGACACGTACCAGCACAAGATATCAAACGTCTGCTTCAAGAAAAGCCAAATTCGCTTGGCTTATCTGTTCCCCAAATGCCTGTAGGCACTCCTGGGATGGAGATGGGGAATCAAAAAGACCCATTTACTGTGTTTTCCTTTGATAACAACAGCAGAGTTGCGGTGTTTAATGAGTATTTATAGCGATTGACTTTTGCAAGAAGTTTATTTTTTACTTTCTTGCAACAGATGCTGCTCTATCAGTTTAAGAACCGCTGCTTCTTCTGGACGTAGAGAGTGCGGTGAAGCTGTTTTTTGATTCGATGCTTCCATAAACTCAAATAATGAGTCATCCATATAGGCATCGATAACCGCAGGATGGACATAATATTTGCGGCAAGTCGCTGGACGATTGCCCAGGTGTTCGGCGACGTTTTTGATAGCCTGAGTCACATTTTTCTTTGCTTGTGTTTGCGATTCAAATCGCCCCATTTCATATAATTCCTGTGCTGCCAAAACAGTACCACCCCAAGTACGAAAATCTTTAGCAGTAAAGTCTAAACCAGTGATTTCTTGCAGATAATTATTGACATCGTCAGAACCGATAGGTTGACGGTGTCCTTCTTCGTCGAGATACTGAAATAATTCTTGTCCGGGGATATCTTGACAGCGTTTGACTATTTTCGCCAAACGGCGATCGCTCAATTCAATGTCATGATCCACGCCACTTTTTCCCCGGAATTTAAACCGAATTTTGGAACCGGATACATCAACATGGCGATCGCGCATCGTTGTTAAGCCAAAGGATTTATTCGTTTGGGCATACTCTTCATTCCCCACACGAATTTTCGTAATTTCCAAGAGTTTCACCACAGTCGCCAGCACTTTTTGTTTTGGTATACCCGTAAGCCCCATATCCTCTTCTACTCGCTTGCGGATACTTGGCAGTGCTTCCCCAAAGGCTATCATGCGGTTAAACTTCGTTTGAGAGCGTACCTGTCGCCAATGCTGATGATAACGGTACTGCTTGCGTCCTTTAGCATCGCGTCCTGTTGCTTGCAGGTGTCCATGTGGTAGCGGACAAATCCAGACTTCAGTCCAAGCAGGCGGGATAACAAGAGACTTAAAGCGGTTTAACTCCTCCTCATCACAGATTTCTTTGCCATCTGCGTCAATGTAGCAAAATTCCTCATCAACACGCTGACGCTGAATTCCTGGAATCGTATCGCTTATGTAGCGCAATCCCACTATCTTTGCTGATTTAACAGGATCGATCTGGAGTGCAGCTTCAACTTCCTTTTTGATTAATTCCTTTTGAAGCGTTTGCATAGGTGGGGGAAGGCAAGTTTTGAATAAAACATCTCATACCATTTTGGAATGACGATTTTGAATTTTAGATTTTGAAATAGGCTATTACTAGGAGTAATTTCTCTTAATTAAGAATCTAGCCGTTATTAAGCCAAATGGTATTATGATGTACTTTAGCGAATGACAACTCCATTGCAATCTACACAAAAGCATACTCATCAAGATACAAAGGAGATATAGCAATCCTAAATCATAAGCCCTGAACAAGATCCCCGACAACTTCGGCGAAGTCGGGAATCTGAATAATAAAAAAAGTTTTCAAGAAAAGCCTCTAGTTTTCTCTAGAGGCTTTAGTAGTAATTGAGAAGAGAAATGCTGGAGAAGCATTGCTGTTTTATTCTGCCTTATGGCTAGCCAAGTACCCACATCCAGAAGGAAGAGAAATTAAAATGTATATGTTTATACAATAAAAAACACCCCGAGCTCGCCGGGGTTATAGTCTACACAAATTTTCCACAAATACCACTTTGTATTTTCCTTTAGGGTAAACAATAATACGACATCCAAAAGATACAAACTTGAAATATGTGATGATGTACACATCAAGCAAGTCAGTTTTATAATGAAAAGCAAACTTTTGCCAAAAGTCTGGTAAATAGTCTTTATGATTTCCTACTATTCTCTGTACAATATGACGGTTGTACTCTGTGGCGGACTGTGATTGAGCGTTATACCTTGCCCGAAATGGGCAATCTGTGGACGGAAGCCTATAAGTTAAAAACCTGGCTGCAAGTAGAAATCGCTGTTTGTGAGGCGCAGGCTGAGTTGGGTTACATTCCAACTGAGGCGGTTGAGGAGATTAAGGCAAAGGCGAATTTTGATCCAAAGCGGGTGCTGGAAATTGAGGCTGAAGTCCGCCACGATGTGATTGCCTTCTTGACAAATGTTAATGAATATGTAGGGGATGCAGGACGTTACATTCACCTGGGATTAACCAGTTCCGATGTGTTGGATACAGCTTTGGCACTGCAACTGGTTGCAAGTTTGGATGTGTTGTTGCAACGCCTAGAAGATTTGATTTCGGCAATTCGTCAAAAGGCAAAGGAACATCGCACTACGGTGATGATTGGACGTTCCCACGGCATTCACGCCGAACCGATCACCTTTGGTTTTAAGCTGGCTGGGTGGTTGGCAGAAGTTTTGCGACACCAAGAACGTTTGAAAATTTTGCGTGAGACGATCGCAGTCGGGAAGATTTCTGGTGCAGTGGGGACATATGCCAATATTGAACCTCGCGTAGAGGCGATCGCCTGCCAAAAACTCGGACTTCAACCTGATGCAGCATCGACACAAGTCATATCGCGCGATCGCCATGCCGACTACGTCCAGCAATTAGCCTTACTCACCGCATCAATTGAACGCTTCGCCGTCGAAATTCGCAATTTGCAAAGAACAGACGTTCTGGAAGTCGAAGAATTCTTTTCCAAAGGGCAAAAAGGTTCCTCAGCAATGCCTCACAAACGCAACCCCATCCGTTCGGAACGGTTAACGGGAATGGCGCGAATTATCCGCTCTCATGCGGTTGCTGCTTTGGAAAATGTCGCGCTGTGGCATGAAAGGGATATTTCCCACAGTTCTGTAGAACGGGTAATTTTGCCGGATGCTTGCATATTGACGCATTTTATGATCAAAGAAATAACCGAGTTAGTGAAAAACCTGTTGGTTTATCCCGAGAACATGGAACGCAATATGAATTTATATGGCGGTGTCGTGTTCAGCCAGAAGGTACTACTAGCATTGGTAGACAAGGGAATGAGCCGCGAGGAAGCTTATGCGATCGTGCAAGAAAACGCTCACACTGCTTGGAACAAACCAGACGGCAATTTCCACGACTTAATTGTCAAAGATTCTCGCGTTACCCAAAAGTTATCGCCAGCAGAAATTGAGACGTGTTTTGATCCACAGCAACATCTGCGACACTTAGAGCAGGTTTACCAACGACTGGGAATTTAGTGTTGTAGTGAGCGCTTAAGCGCTTGCCTCGTTTGCCTCGTTCCCAGGTGGAACCTTGCCTCGTTCCCAGGTGGAACCTGGGAATGCACTTCTTGAGGCTCTGCCTCGACAGGCAACTTCAGGAGGCGGAGCCTCCAGGATATCATATGATGTCCGGGAAATTACTGATAATTACAGAACCCCACCCCTAACCCCTCCCCGCAAGCGAGGAGGGGAACTTGCCTCGTTCCCAGGTTCCACCTGGGAATGCACTCCTTGAGGCTCTGCCTCGACAGTCAACTTCAGGAGGCGGAGCCTCCAGGATATCATTCCCAGACAGAGTCAGGGAACGAGAAAAGGCTCTGCCTGGGAACGAGAAAAATGGCTAAAATTCATTATTTCAAGCTCAACGGAGTCCAATCCCCAGAGGGAGTAAAGCTAGCCCAGTAGTAGGGATGTTCATAACCAGGGGTATTGAGAAACTCAAGCTGTGCTTCTCGCAGTGCTTCATGTCTCCCCTTACCTGCTTTTAACTTTTGATAGTACTTCACCATGAGATCTTTAGTTTCCTCATCGCCCAACGCCCAAAAACTTAATACTTGGCTAGAGGAACCTGCAATAACCAAAGCACGCCGCAACCCATACACCCCCTCCCCAACTTTGATATCACCCGCTCCTGTTTCGCAAGCTGACAGCACCACTAGCTGAGTCCCGCGCAAATCCAGTCCAGTCACCTCTAAGGCTGTCAGAACACCGTCATCATTGTCTGCGGAAGTTCTGTTACGTTTGTTGATACCAGCTAATGCTAATCCAGAACGCAATAGGGGGTTTTCTATCTGTAAAACTTTTGGCTGTGATTGTCCGAATTCAGGGAACGATGGATTGAAATTTTGTTGTTGGTCTGAGTTGACACTCCCCGGACTATCTAAACTTCGCTCTTGGTCTGAGATAAAGAAACCGTGGGTAGCCAGATGCAGGATGCTGGGAGCATGAAGTTGTTTGAGAGCAGTTTCTGTCGCTTCTTTACCCAGAAGCAGTTTAACATTGGGGAGGACTTTTTGAATCACTGCTGCTTCTTCTTTTGTACTGGGAAGCGGTTCAAAATTAAGGGAAGCTAGCTCAGCGGAACGTCGCTTTTGAGAGCTACGCACGTTAGTTAATTTTGGTTTCTCACCTGTAGTTTGCTGTTGTTCGTAGTCGATATCAGCTAGCACCACTGGTTCAAAGCGGCTTTTGGCGGGCAATTGGAACCGTAGCAAATCCCGACCAGAAGTCAGATAAGATACTGTGTACCGTTGAATCAGGTATTGTCCTTGCTCATCTCTAAGTGCTTCAAAAGGAAACAGTGTCAACTGCCCATCGGGGGAAAGTAAGACGTGACGCACATTTCCTAGTAGAGGACGGATGGGTGCCATAACCTGCTTATCCAGTTTCCGGGCAAGTTCCTGTGCTGGTTTGAGAAGCGTGCGGTTTGTCAAGGCTGCTCGCGTATCGATAATGGACTGGTCAATCACTGCGGCTTCTCCCAAATCAACCCATTTCGGCTCTCCAACAGAGTGCAGCACAGCAGCAGCATAACGCTGTTTGCCCCATTGTTCATTGGGCTTGTTAGCTTTGGCATTGAAAGGTTGATACTGTACAATTTCTACCAAAGCTGCGTCTTTAGGTATTTTTGCTTGAATTGCTGCTAACTCCACTGGTTGTATTTCGTTACGAAATTCAGCGCTTTGAGCGCTAATAGCACCTTCCAACCGTTGCCTTTGAGCTTCCAATTGCTCAAATGTCGCTTTGTATTTGTCAGGTGTTTGTGTTCTTTGTTCTCCGTACACCAGCTTTGATTGCTGCTGTAGGACATTTAACCACTCATCAAATAATTTTTTGATTTCTGGCTTATTCGCCAGTTGAGAACGCAATATCTGAGCGTTGTCAGCCACTGCATCTAACACCAGTCCTTTGCGACGCAGCACTGTGGTGAGTGCTAGCTGCGCTGCTCTTGGGTGGTTGTGAGCTTCTTGGAGAGATAGAGAAATGGTACGATAGGTTGTTCCTGCAAAGGTTCTAACGTAATCTTGTTTTCGTTCTTCTGAACCAACAGCAAAGATCAGCGCTAAATTATTTTCTTCAACCTCTAGCCCACGTTGTCTAAAATCAATGGCGCGGGTAACATTACCCTGCGCCTGGTACAGTGCTGCCAAATTGTTGAGGCTAGTGGCAACATCAGGATGTTCCTTGCCCAGTACCTTCTCCCAGATTGCTAGTGAACGTTGATACAAAGGTTCCGCTTGTTGATAGTTCCCCTGTGCCCGGTAAAGTAGAGCCAAATTGTTGAGGCTTTGTGCCACATCCGGATGTTCCTTGCCCAGTACCTTCTCCCTGATTGCTAGTGAACGTTGAAACAAAGGTTCCGCTTGTTGATAGTTCCCCTGTGTGTGGTACAGTGCTGCCAAATTGTTGAGGCTAGTGGCAACATCAGGATGTTCCTTGCCCAGTACCTTCTCCCAGATTGCTAGTGAACGTTGATACAAAGGT